>DASSAY010000032.1:0-2272 GCA_035699185.1 Balneolaceae bacterium
CATCTCGATGATCCGCCAGCTGGCGGAGGAGAGGGATCTCAAATGTGATAAAGGCAGATGTCGAGATTAAACAAGAGCGGTATCAACGTTTGAGATCCCTCACATACGTTCGGGATGACATTCTATAAAAATACTAACCGATAACGAATTATCGTTTGGAGAACTGAGATTTCTTACGTGCTCCGGGCTGTCCGTATTTTTTACGCTCAACCATACGATCATCACGGGTAAGCAGGCTGTGCTCTTTCAACACTCCGTGCCACTCTTCGTTGTGATCGTCAAGAGCGCGAGCCAGCGCATGCTGAATGGCACCCGACTGACCGGTAATACCGCCGCCGCGAACCGTTACCTTGATGTCAAACTGACCATCAGACTCGGTAACTTCCAAAGGTAAAGAAGCAACATTAATATGTGCTTGCGTGCTAAAATAATCATTCAGCTCCTTGTTGTTTACCAGAAATTGCCCCGATCCGGGTTGAATATAAAGTCGTGCAGTAGAAGTTTTTCTTCTTCCGATGAAATTTTTCTGTTCCATTCGTAATTAAAGCTCGATTTTTTCAGGTTGTTGTGCTTCTTGCTGATGAACCGGACCGGCATAAACCCGAAGGTTAGTCATAAGTTTATTGCTCAGCTTATTTTTCGGAAGCATTCCTTTTACAGCATTTTCAATAAGGAATGTCGGTTTTTTGTCCAGCATATCTTCGGCCGTAGTAAACCGCTCGCCGCCGATATACCCGGTATGGCGAAAATATTTTTTTTGCTGTAATTTGCTGCCTGTCAAATTCACTTTAGCGGCATTAATTACAACAACATTATCTCCGGTATCCATGTGTGGAGTGAAGGTTGGTTTGTGCTTGCCTCTCAGGTAAGTGGCCACTTTGGTAGCAACCCGTCCCAGAGAATGCCCTTCGGCATCAACAAGAACCCATTTCTTTTTAATATCTCCCGCTTTGGCGGAGTAGGTCTTGTAACTGTTTGTTTTCACGGTAAAAAAGGTTATAAAATTGCTTTTGTATGAAGTCCCGCAAAATAGGCTTATTTAAATCCATTTGCAACGCCAGAAGTACGAAAAATTTTGAGCCCTGTAGGACGGGCATCCTGCCCGTCAAATAATCAATCTAATTAGCTCAAAGGGAGTTGAACTCCCGTATCGTTCAGGAGTACAACTCCTTCACAGCATTTTAGTCCCCCTTCCGCCGAAAGGCTTGCCTATGGCAGAAGGGGGCGCAGGGGGATGACCTGTCGCAAAAAGGTTATAATAATCAAACTGGCGCAAGCGTCTCGCTTGTGCCAATGTAGCTGCAATCAATAGCGCGGGAATTATTCCCGCTATTAAACTCAAAGGGTATTGATAACATTCATCACCGAAAACAATAAGACTTTCTACAAAAAATATCATAAATTTGAAGCCACAAAAAAGGAGCATAGATTTTAGAAAATTAAGTTTTAACCAGAAAGGCACGAACCAGATGGCTCAAAAGAATAAACTTTCAGAAACCAAACAATCATTCGACACCGGCTCAGGCAAGGCTTATTTATATAGTCTAAAAAAGCTGCAAGAGCTGGGGTATGGAGATGTGAGCAAGCTTCCCTTCACTATCCGCATTCTGCTTGAAGCGGTGCTTCGCGAGTGCGACGGGTATATCGTTACTGAAGACGACATCAAAAAACTCGCCAATTACAACGCTAAAAACCCGCAGGGTGAAATTCCGTTCAAACCATCGCGCGTAGTGCTGCAAGATTTTACCGGCGTTCCCGCTGTAGTTGATCTGGCCGCGCTGCGTTCGGCGATGGAACGCATGGGCGGAGATCCTCAATCCATCAACCCGCAGGTTCCGGTTGATTTGGTGATTGATCACTCGGTTCAGGTAGATACTTTTGGGCAGGAATACGCCTTCATGCACAATGTGGAAAAAGAATTTGAGCGTAACCGCGAGCGCTATGAGTTTTTGAAATGGGGACAAAAAGCCTTCGATAATTTTCGAGTTGTGCCACCGGGACGTGGAATTGTTCACCAGGTAAACCTTGAGTATCTGGCAAAAGGAGCCTTCACCCGAACCGACGAAAATGGTCAAACCATTGTTTATCCCGATACTTTGGTGGGAACCGATTCACACACTACCATGATTAACGGGCTCGGCATTCTCGGCTGGGGCGTGGGCGGTATCGAAGCCGAAGCTGCCATGCTGGGTCAGCCGATTCATATGCTAATTCCAGAAGTTGTTGGAATGAAATTAACCGGCAAATTGCGCGAAGGAATTACCGCTACTGA
>DASSAY010000033.1:0-5433 GCA_035699185.1 Balneolaceae bacterium
CTGCGCGATCCCGCCAGCGCCGCTACTGCATTATAGGTTCGGGAAAGATTGATCATTCCCGCCATGATCTTAAATCCTTCTCCTTCTTTGCCTAAGAGCGTGCCCTTCGTGCCGGTTAATTCTACTTCACCCGTAGCCATCGAGCGCACGCCCAGTTTGTCTTTCAAGCGAATAATATTCAGGGGATTTCGGCTTCCGTCCGGCAACTTCTTTTCTACTAAAAAGAGTGACAATCCATGTATCCCTTCCTCGACTTTCCCCGTTCTGGCAAGCACCATCATCACATCTGCGTTGACATTACTGCAAAACCATTTCTCTCCATTCAACCGGTACTGATCACCGCTTTCTTGTTCTGCCCGGCACAGATTGGCACCCACATCCGAGCCGCCTGCTTTTTCGGTTAAAAACATGGCGCCGGTAAAAAGCTGGTCCCCTTGCCTGGCTGACAATTTTGGCAGCAAACGCTCACGATCTTCCTTTGAAGCATATTGATCTATTAAATGAGCTGCTCCGTCGGTCATACACAGGGGACAGTATTGTCCGAGTTCGGTCATGGCATATAATTGTCCCACTGCGAAACCCATTTTATGACGATTTCCGGCAAACCGCTCCCACAGCTCCGGTTCATACTTCACATAAAACATTTCGGATTCAGCCGCTATGTCCATCAATTGCCAGTAAGCCGGATGAAATTCCACTTCGTTAACCGTTTCACCCAGCTTTGACCGCTTCTTAAGCACGGGCCCGTTTCGGTCAGCCTGCCGGGAGAGTTCGTTCATCGGTCCCGCTGCCTGTTTCCCCAACCGGTCGAGCAACGGATTCATATAACTCAGCGCGTCTTCAGCCAGATATTTCTTTAAATACGCCTGCAAAAGGCGATCGCTTTGATAAAAATTATCACTGGTGCGGTAATCATCGGTAAGTACTTTGTTGCCCGGATAATGCATTATTCGATTACTTTTTTCCTGATGCTCTTACGGTTTAAAGCAATCTATGCATTTTTGGCCTTTTTCTAAATAAATCTGGCACTCATCGTTCAAAAAGTTCTTAACATCTTGCTTTTTTGACTTGTTTTTGTTAAAAATTCACTTTTTCGGCTATAAATACCAACTGTACAAGGTCTGTACGATGCCCCTACCTGCTCCGTACCAACTCCCCAAAATTGTGGACGAGCTATAATCCGGACAGGAGTGAATCAGGGACACACTTTGCCGCACAAATTTTGAATTATTTAATGTAAATTATTGTAAGACTAATTCAGTTGTTCAATCCCTATCTTTGTGTTACATTGTAATACAACTAAACTTATAGCTATGACAACTACTCTATCTATCAGAATTGACAAGGATCTTGAAAATCTGCTTGAACAAGCATCTAAACAATCGGGACGGCCCAAAAGTGAACTGGTACGTGAAGCCTTGCAGCGTCACTTATCTGTTGAAGCATTTCGGCAAGTCCGCAAACGAATTCTTCCATTTGCGGAATCTCAAGGGTTGCTGACTGATGAAGATGTCTGGCAAAAAATTTCATGAAGGTTTTTGCCGATACTAATTTTCTTGTCAGCGCTTTCGCTACTCGCGGCTTAAGCGCAGATGTGTTTCAACTTATCCTTGCTGAACATCAATTGATGACCGGCGAGTTTGTTTTAACAGAATTACATCGTGTTCTATCCGAAAAATTAAAAGTATCCCAAGAAATCATTACAGATGCAGAACAGCTGCTTCGTCGATATCACATAGAACCTGTGCCTGAAAAACCTTCTGAAATTCAAGTTCGGGATGAAGATGACCGATGGGTATTGGAATCTGCCCTTAGAGCTAAAGCAGAAGTTTTGATTACAGGTGATAAAGACCTGCTGGAAATATCAGAAAACGTAAGTGAATTAAAAATTCTCACACCCAGAGGTTTTTGGGAACTGATAGAGGGAGATTAAGCTGCTTCCGTTGCTGAATGGCTGTCTTACTTATCCGTCAACGCCGCAACACCGGGCAATTCCTTCCCTTCCAGAAACATTAAACTCGCGCCGCCGCCGGTTGAAACATGGGAAACTTCGTCTTCGAGTCCCGTTTTTCGGATGGCTGCTGCAGAGTCTCCCCCGCCGATAATGGTTGTGGCTCCATGTTCAGTAGCTTCAGCCAGCGCATTAGCTACGGCTAACGTGCCGCCTGCATAATTATCCATTTCAAAAACACCCATCGGCCCGTTCCAAACTACCGTCGCTGCATTTTTGATGATGTTACCGAATGAAATAGCCGACTGGGGACCAATATCCAGCCCCATCCACCCTTCTTCGATACCGTCTTCATCTACCACTTTATGCTCGGCATCATTTTTAAACTCTTTGGCAATTATTGAGTCCAGCGGCAGCATAAATTTGATGCCTTTGTCTTCGGCTTTTTCCATTAGTTTGCCTGCCAGGTCAACTTTCTCATCTTCCACCAGTGAATTGCCTGTTGGCAACCCTTTGGCTTTATAAAAAGTGTAGGTCATGCCGCCGCCGATGATGATCGCATCCACCTTGTCCAGCAAATTTTCGATTACACCAATCTTATCACTCACTTTTGCCCCGCCCAGGATAGCTACAAAAGGATGATCGGGATTGTTGATGGTATTGCTCAAATATTCAATCTCCTTTTCCAGCAAAAAACCCGCTACCGCCGGCTGCAAAAATTCGGCAACTCCCGCTACCGATGCATGGGCACGATGACTGCTTCCGAAAGCATCGTTACAAAATAAATCTCCGTGCTTGGCAAGCTCTTGGCTGAAATCTTCATCATTCGCTTTTTCGCCTTTATGGAAACGTACATTTTCTAAAAGCACGATTTCCCGGTCCTTTGCTTTATTAATGACAGAAGCGGCGCTTTCGCCAATGCAATCCTCAGCAAAATATACTTCCGTATCCACTAAGGTTTGCAGGTGCTCGGCAACCGGTTTTAAGCTTAAAGATTCATCTTTTTTGCCGCCGGGACGTCCCAGGTGGCTCATCAAAATCAGCTTTCCCCCATTTTCGGTGACATAATTGATGGATGAAAGCGCCTGAACCATACGGTTATCGTCCGTAATTTTTCCGTCTTCGATGGGCACGTTAAAATCAACTCGCATTAATACTTTTTTGCCTTCAACCGCTACGTCTTTGAGCGTCATTTTATCCATAAATCAACCTGAGCTTTTTGAGTGAATAATGAATGGCGGAATTTACCAGCTTATCCGGATGCTTACAAATAGATTAAACTCTCTCCCGGCTTCTTTCATTCAATGATAATCGGGCGAAACTCATCCTGTTTTTCTATTCAATTTTAAATATCTTTCAATAAATGAGGGCTTTGCAAAACCTCTATAAGATAAGCTGTCATTGCGAGCAGCGCGAAGCAATCTCCTTGCTAATGCTCAGATGGGAGATTGCCGCACTCCGTTCGTGCCGAAGGCATACCTATGGTGCAATAACAAAAAGGGTTTTGCAAAGCCTCCTAAATATTTAAGCAAGTCGAAAAGGAAGACATGAAACCCATTTATTTTGATCACGCCGCTACCACCCCTGTCGATGAGCGTGTTTTTGAAGCTATGAAACCTTATTTCACCGGACAGTTCGGTAATGCGAATTCTGCCCATCAAATGGGAAATAAGGCTAAAGTTGCCGTTGAAGAAGCCAGGGATACGATTGCTGAACTTATCGGTGCGGAGCCCGCGGAAATTATTTTCACCAGTGGCGGCACGGAAAGCGATAACACAGCGATTAAAGGGGCAGTTCAGGCCACACGAAAAACGGAAGTGATCATATCTCCTCTTGAGCATCATGCCGTGCTACATGCCGCGGAATCGTTGAAGATGAGCGGGGTGAAACCGGTTTACGCACAGCCCGATTCAACCGGAAGAATCAGTCCCGAAGCGGTTGCGGATGCCATCACCGAAAACACAGCTATTGTTTCGCTGATGCATGTGAATAATGAGATCGGTACTATCAATCCTATCAAAGCAATTGCGGAAGTTTGCAAAGAAAGCAAGGTTCCTTTTCATTCCGATACCGTGCAAAGCATTGGTAAATTGCCGGTTGATGTGAATGAGCTCGGCCTTGATTTCCTCAGCATGAGCGCCCACAAAATTTACGGGCCAAAAGGTATCGGGGTGATGTATATGCGCCACGCCACACCTTGGCTGCCTTGGATGCACGGCGGTTCACAAGAACGACGCCGACGTGGTGGTACGCTGAATGTACCGGGCATCATCGGGCTCGCCAAAGCCCTGGAACTTGCGGTTGACCACATGGATGATCATCGGAATCATTTCAAAAAACTGCGAAATCAGTTAATAAACGGACTTGAAGAAAAGTTCTCGGGCTTGTATCAAATTAATGGGCATCCGGAAGAAGGCGTACCGAATATTATTAATATTTCCTTTCTAAGCGAAGGCGGACTTGACGGCGAAATGCTGCTGCTGAACCTGGATGTGGAAGGGATTTGCGTTTCCAACGGTTCGGCCTGTACATCGGGAGCGATGGAACCTTCACACGTATTGGATGGCATCGGTCTCGAAAGCGAGACGGCAAATTCGAGCATAAGAGTCAGTCTTGGAAAAGATAATACGAGCGATGATATTGACTATTTCATCAAGAAATTGGAGCCGATTGTAAACCGTATGATGACAACGGCTAAAGCATGAGCCCGGGGAAACGAGTTTGTGTGTTTTGCGCGTCTTCGGTTGGAAATAATCCCGCTTTTGCGAAAGGAGCCAACGCTTTAGGACAAAAGCTCGCTTCCAAAAATATTGATTTGGTTTATGGTGGAGGCGGCATCGGACTGATGAATGAAGTGGCCAATGGCGTGCTTGCCGGAGGCGGAGAAGTTCAAGGAGTGGTGCCTGAACATTTGAATAAACAGGATCGCGTTCATCAAAATATTACTGCTCTACACTGTACCGGCACCATGCACGAACGCAAAGCCATGATGGCAGAGCTTTCGGATGCATTCATTGCCCTGCCGGGCGGCTTCGGCACTTTTGAGGAGCTGATGGAAAGCATCACCTGGCTGCAGCTGGGCATTCATAACAAGCCCGTAATTCTTTTTAATATTGCAGGTTATTATGATCAGCTGATTTCTTTCATTGATCATGCCGTGGAGAGCGGCTTTATTTTGAACGAAAAGCGCAAGTTGCTAAAAATTGCGAACAGCAGTGAAGAGTGTCTTGAATTTTTGCCTTTTTAGCACCCCCTAAATCCCTAAAGCTGTATTCCCGCTCCAAGCGTTCAGAGTGGAACTCCTTCACAGCTCTAAACTAAAGAAAAAGCTTAGCACGAGCGAGACGCTCGCGCTATTATAACTGGCGCAAGCGTCTCGCTTGTGCCTTTTCCTACTTCAACTTTTCCTACTTCAACTTTTCCTACTTCAACTTTTCCTACTTCAACTTTTCCTACTTCAACTTTTCCTATTTCAGCTTTTC
>DASSAY010000034.1:0-2632 GCA_035699185.1 Balneolaceae bacterium
AAATCCCCGCCATACCAGTTCATCATCAGCGGCGAACACTCCCGCTTTCTCGGTAAAAGATAAACTTCCAAGATCGGTGAGCGAAACTCCTACCTGCAAATGTTCGGCTCCTTTTGAAAACGCGCCGATTATCGGCATGTGCAGATCCATTTCCATGGTCGCTCCCAAATCCAGGCCCAATCCCGATGTTTTTATTCCATAGAAATTTTTGGCGGCGGGATCTAAATAATCATTAAAATCAGGAGCTTCGGATTGCGATTCGCGCGCCCGGTAATATTCAGTCAGCTGCTCGGTAATTTCACCGGTGGTTTCTAAGCGATAATTAAAATCATGACGAATTTCATCAATCGCATTTTGGTCCGCACCTTGGAGTGTAAGCACAGAATTAAAATCGAACCTAAAAGTACTGGCTCCTAACAATAATTTGGGAGCGGCGCCGGCATACAACTTTACATTTTTTGCAAAACCCGCATTTTCGATTTCCAGTAGTTTCACCGAAAGCCCTAACGATGCTTCATAAAAAGCGAGCATTTCGGCCGTAAAATTAACGGGCTGTCCCTCCCCAAAAACTTCTGTATCAAACCCAAGAATGCCCAGTTGCGCAAATCCTTTATTAATCGCCGTATTCATTAATACCCGCGAGCGCAATGCTAAACCAACAGCCCAGTTACCGGCCCGGAATGATAATCCCACCGGCACAAATTCCGTCCTCATTTGGAACTGCTTCATGGCCGCCGGATCGCTTCCGAACCATTTCGTCAAGGCTTCTTCGGCTATGCTTCCCGTTACCGTCAATCCTTTTGTAAAATAGGTATTGTAGACGTGGATATTGGCCAAAGGACCGCCCGCTGTGCTGCTGATTCCGCCGATGAGCCCCAGCGTAATCCGCGGCTGATCGCTTTCAAGCATCAAATTAGCCGGATTAATAAAATTAGCGTGATAACCGCTAACATAAGCGGCTCCTCCGCCTCCCAAAGCCATGCTTTTTGCCGTCAAATGCGTGGATTGTGCCCCCGCCTGAATGCCCCAGCCGGATAGGACTGCCAACAGTAAAAATCGTTTCCCGAATGCCATAATTGAATAAAGTTTTAGTTAACCGTCGAGGTCATATCAACACTCATTTTCAGCCGCAGGGTGATGGAATCTTCAGCCCGTACTTTCACCTCCTTTCCTCGCGAAGTATCAAAATTAATTTTTAACATAATCGACCGTGTTTGGTTGATGATTTTAAGCTGATCTTCTGTAAGGCTAAGTTGAAATTTACCGGCCTGCCCTCCATCTTCTTCCACAAATCCCGTAGTGGGGTTGACCGAAGCGGCCTGCACGCTCACCGGATTTTGCCCATTGAGCGGATAGCTTGTTATCTCATCTCCATTTTCATTCATAAAGATCAGCGACAAATCAAGCCCAAAAGGCAAGCCATTCGTATAATTGATGGTAAAAGTAGCTTGTGTTAACTGCTGATCATCACTTTTACCCGGTAAATCCGAGAGATCTGCTTCCAAAGTGTCTGTAAAGGTGGCGTTTTGGGCTGAAAAGTATAAGGGCAAATCAACGCTGAGGCGCGAATCGAAAGTGATGGGAGTGGAAATAGTTTCAGCTCCGCCGTCTTCGTTAATTCGCGCAATTCCCACAAAATGAATCTCCGAAGGCAAGTTGCTGAAAAACCCGGAGGCATTGGTGCCGGTACTGTCGAATTCAACACTGCGGCTTATGGTTGAACCGTCGCCGGAAGGTTCAATCCTGAATTGGATAAGTTGGTTTTCATCCAAAGCCCTTCCTTTGGCCCGGAGTTCAGAAGGAATTTCCGCTTGGGAAACATAATATTTTCCGCCGGGTTTTCCCGAAAGATAAACGGTTTTCCCATCCGCATTAACACCGGCAATCGCGGCATAAATGGTAGCATGAGCGGTTAAGTTGGTTTCATAAATCATGCTTAATACAGGATTTGCAAAGGTGATGTCTGAAATTTGCTCGGATAAATCACTGATGCCGTCAATATTTATAACCTCGGCTTCGCGGCCATTAAAAACATCAAGCTTTTCATCAGCGGCTTCATCATCATTAAGTAATACCGTTCGCGGAATGATCACTCCTTTGGCCTTGGCTATCTCCAAATTGTTTATCTCAACCATCGCCTGCAACTTGTCATCCTGCCGAATAGTAACCTTTTCAGATCCCGTTCCCTGTTGCGTATTTTCGGTAACAGCATGAATGTTATAATCAATTTCATTACCTGTAGCATAAATACGATAGCCGGAAAGATCTTGGGAAGCCGAAAACTGCCCGCCGGCTGATGCTGAAGGAATATGATTCATATTCATCACTAAAGGCGCATCGGTCGAACTGTTGCGGATGTCCGGAAACGAAATTTCAAGGTTCTCGATACCAAGGTCGATTTGGTTGATGATGTCGATGGAAAGAAGCCCGCTGCTCAAAGCTATAAAATGATCCGGTTTTGTAAATTTGAAATTGCTGTCATCAACCGTGGATGTCCCAATACTGTTAAATTCCTGCGATTCGATAGCCGCGGTTATTTGAGAAGCGGTCAAATTTTTACCTGTTACTGCATTCACCACCAACTTATTGGCATCTTCCTGCATAGGCTGCCCGTTCCAGCCGGCGGTGATAT
>DASSAY010000035.1:0-7028 GCA_035699185.1 Balneolaceae bacterium
GTTTTTTTGTCGAAAAGATGAAGGAGCTTGAAAGGCTGAATGATGTACGCGAGCGTTTAAACCTGGCATTGAATCAGCAGGCAGCAGATTATCTCGAAGAGGAGAGCATTCCTGCTATCCACCCCCAAGCCAACGGAAAGGCCATAAATGTGATGGAATTTATGCTGCGGACCAGGCGCACCGGTAATACGCTTTATCCCTGCGGAGATCAAACCAAAGAAGAGCTGCCCGGATTTTTACAAGAACTGGATATGCCGGTAAAAGAACTTATCCTTTTTACGCTTGAGGGACCAAAAGAACAGGAGCTAATGAAATTCCGGGAGGACATTGCAGCAAGCGGCCCGGATGCGGTTATTTTTCACTCCCGCCGGTCGGTGAATCGTACCCTGGCCGCTTTCCCCGATTTAAATTATGATGATATATGGGTGATAAGCGGTGACCAGGCCGTAACCGATAAGTTGAAAGAGAAGGGGATTGCCGCAGATGCTCAAGCCAAAGGAAGCTGGGAATCTATTCTGGAAGAAGTGAATAAGTAGTTCGAAATTAAAAACAGGAACCGAAAAGTTCGCAAAGGTATCGCGGAGTACGCAAGAGCTTCTTAGCGAACCTTGCGCAAACTTAGCGTCCCTTGCGGTTATAATTTTCGGTGCTCTTGAATGGCGCGAAGTTCGAGAGTAAAAACTCACAGCAAGAAATGATGAAGCACTTTCGAATTTCAATATTCCTTGTTCGATATTCTGCGGTTCCCTACAGCTCCACCACAGTACATCCCGCTCCACCTTGCTCGATAGGCGCCAGGCGGTAGCTCTTCACTTCTTTTCGCTTGTCTAAATATTCGTGTACCAGCTTTTTTAGAATACCCTCGCCCTTGCCGTGAATAATTTCCACTTCATGGCGTCCCGCCGCGATGGCATTATCCAGGTAATCCTGCACTTCTTTCATTGCCTCAGGGCCACGCATTCCGCGAATTTCTAAAGCCGGTTTTACGGTTTTACGTCGTCTGCCTCCCACAACATTCACTTTAATCTGCTGCTTTTTACTTCTTTTTGAGGCGTCTTCGACCTTAATCAGCTTTTTATATTTGGTTTTTAACCGCAAGCCATTGGCTGAAACGACCGCTTCTTTGCCGTTGATTTCCTGTAATTCGCCGGTGGTGTTGGCATCCTGCAGCCGCACCAGGTCACCCACTTTGGGCTGTTCTTTAGAATCCCGGAACTGCCGGTCTTTTTCCTCTTTCAGGTTCTCGAGTTCCGAGTCAACATCTTCGCGAAAATCAGCCACTTCACGGCGCGCTTGTTTGATGGCCGCCTCATCTTTTTGTCCCTTTTCAACAATACGCTCTACCGCTTCTTCAATCTTTTTATTGGCTGAATCCATGATTGATTTCGCCTCTTTCAGCGCCTTTTCACGGATATTCTGTTTGTCTTTTTCAATGGCTGAACGTTTTTCCTCGTAGCGGTGGCGTTCTTTCTCGGTGCGGGACTTTAGCTCATCATACTTTTGCTTGAGTTCATCTGCCTCCTGGGTTTTCGTTTCAAGCTCGGAAATAAGCGTTTCCATATCACCCTTAGCTTCACCCAGTAAAATGCGAGCTTTTTTGAGGAGGTTTTCCTGCAGTTGCATTCGCTCGGCAATTTCAAAAGCATAGCTGCTGCCCGGAATGCCTTTTTTAAAGCGATAGGTGGGTGAAAGGGTCGTTTGATCGAATTCCATCGAGCCGTTCACGGCATGCGGATGATCGTGGGCAAAAACCTTAAGCGAACCGTGATGGGTGGTAACCAGAATTTTAGCTTTGCGCTCCATCAGCAGTTCAATCAGTGCTTGGAACAGAGCGCCGCCTTCTTCGGGATCGGTTCCGGCGGCAGCTTCATCAATCAACACGAGGCTGTGTTCATTGGCATGATCAAGTGTATTTTTCATCCATTGCAGACGTGATGAAAAGGTGCTGAGATCGTTTTCAATGGACTGATCATCACCCATATCCACAAAAATGCCGCTGAAGATGGGGAGTTCGGATGAATCGCGGGCGGGAATGGCAAAGCCGGATTGAATCATCATGCAGCAAAGCCCCACGGTTTTGAGCGCAACCGATTTTCCTCCCGCATTAGGGCCGGTAATCACCAGACAGCGTTCTTCTTCGGTGAGTTCCATATTGAGCGGCACCACCTGTTCGTGCTCGTTTTTGTGAAGCGATAAATTTTTAAGCTCCAGCAGTGGATTGTAAGCCTCCCGCAAATAAAGATGAGAAGCTTCGGAAATGACAGGTGTAAATCCATCGAGATCAATACTGAGTTGCGCTTTGGCGGCGATGATATCAAAAGTGGCAAGTACACTCAAATTTTGATGAATGGAATCGCTTTGCTCGCGTACTTTTGAAGTAAGCTCCCGCAGAATCCGCTCGATCTCGCGTTGTTCTTCGGACTCAAGCCGCCGAATTTCATTGTTGATATTAAGCGCTTCAACCGGCTCGATATACACTGTTTGTCCGGTTGATGACACATCATGCACAAAGCCCTGAACCTTGCGTTTGTACTCGGCAAGCACCGGAATCACCATGCGTCCGCTGCGAATGGTCGGGCCTTCATCCGATGTTTTTCCCTCCTTCGAAGCACGGCTCATCACTTTGTTGATGGTGGTACGCAAATCGTTGCGTCTTTTATTGAGGCGGCTGCGGATAGATTGTAATTTAGCGCTGGCATCGTTCCGCAGCTCCCCGTTCTCGGTGAATTTATTTTGAAGCGTTTCTTCCAGATCCTTGAGGGGAATCAGTCCGATGGAAACCTTCTGCAGTACCGGATAATCTTCTTTTCGATCGTTGATGTATGATTTCACCCTTCGGGCCGTAACGCTAATTTCAAGAATTTCGATAAACGCGGGGAGGGGAAGGATACTGTTCTCGGCGCGGGCCTTTTGCAGGAATTCACGGACGTCATGCAGGTTATTAAGCGGAAAAGCACTGTCATTTTGCAGCAGATCCATCATTTCACCCGTTTGAACAAGCTGCCGTTCGATGGTTTTACGATCTGAAGCAGGCATCATGGATGAGAGTTTTTCTCGTGCCATTACAGATCGCGTCTTTTCGACAGCTGCCAACCGCACGGTTTCAAACCCGATTTTTTCTGTTAGTCGTTTTGGGAAAAAGTGCATGAAATACTGCTATAACCTTTTTAAGGGATGAAAATATTAGGCATAAAATAAGCAAATCTAAGCTTTGTTTTGGAGGTTTCACGCAGAGCCGCGAAGGCGCAGAGAAGGTGGAATTGGTGAAAATGGTCAATATTGAGATCCTTCTTTGTCATCCCGAACGAATGTGAGGGATCTCAAACGTTGACGCCGTTTATCTTTTAAATTCCAGTACCTGCCTTCATTACATTTGAGATCCTCGTTATTCAGAAACCCCCTCCCCGAGCATTCGGGTCGGGATGACAAAATACTAAGCCTTTGCGTCTCTGCGTGAAACTTTCCCTTTAAGCAATTTCAAAATAAAATTTCAAATAACAGATAAAATATTTTACTATTACAGTAAATAAATTGTTGGCAAGGCTTTAAAAATGCAAGATATCATCGAAAACAAGGCGACGGCCCCGCGCTGGATACCGCTGCCGCTCGATTACGTACTGGAAAAGTACAATCTGGCTTCTTCGAAAGTGCTGGTATTACTTCTCCTGTGGATTTTTGTTATCGGTACTTCCATTGCCTCCGTACTTTGGATTTCGCCCTCCGAATTTATGCTGCTCGATAGCGGCCAAACTTCGATTAATAACTTTTTCCTTTTTTACCCGCCTTTAATTTTAGGAACCTTGCTGTTGTTCTGGGTGGGCTTTGAATGGGGCTTCATCCCGCTCTTTCTGTCAGGCTTTATCATCACCTTCACCGCTTCGGTCACCTATTACTGGGGCTTGCTTTTTGGCATTGCTTTTGTGCTCGGGCTCGGAATTTATGCCCTTGCCTATTACTGCGCGCCTTTTGATCCCGGTTTGCGTGATTTTAAGAGCTTCGTGTTTTTCACCGTCGTATCTTTCTTCGCCGCCATAGCCAGCTCACTCGGCTCTTTTGTATGGAGTGATTTTTTTGAGCTTTCAGCCTTCGAAACCATCCTGTTGTGGAAAGGATGGTGGACAGGCATGTTTCTACAGTCCATGCTTATTGTGGCGCCCATTCTGTACCTGTTCACCCCCTGGATTTCATCACTCCGTAACCATGTCTTCCCCGAAACACCCAAACCGAATGTGACTTTAGGATGGATTTACAGCGCTATTGGCAGTGTGGCTGTAGTTCTTGTACTTTTTATTATTGGGGCAAAAGTGCTGGGCACAGAAGGCCTCACCCAGCAATTAGCCGCTTTAGATCCGTCAATCAGCAAAAATTTGGTTCAAACTAATGAATCGCTCGAACTTATTTCATGGATTTCCATCGGACTGGTGCTCTCGCTGGGATCGGGCAGTATTTATCTGGTGGGCAGCTGGAATAAAAATTTACAGCAGCAGGTAACTCTCAAAACCGAGCAGTTAACGGAGAGCCAAAAGAGGCTAAAAAAAGCCCTGAATGAGCAGGACTTATTGCTTAGCATGATTCATCATCGCGTGCGGGATAACCTTACTATTGTGCTGGCGCTTTTAGAGCTGCAACTAAAAAATGAGACAGAAAAACCAACTTCGGAACTTCTCAAAGATTCTCACGCCCGCATTCGGTCAATGGCTCTAATTCATGAAACGATGGTGCAGTCAGAATCTATCAGCGAAGTGAATATGAAGAATTTCGCGATCAAGCTTTCAAACCGGCTCCAAAAATCATTCCAAAACAAGCAGCAGGATGTTGAAGTTTCAATGAATGTTGATGAAATTCTGATGCACATTGATCGCGCGGTACCTGTGGCCATGATTTTAAACGAATTAATGGTTAATGCTTTTATGCATGGGTTCACGGACCTGCCCAAAGGCGTTGTATTTGTCTATTCTCGTAAGAAGGGCAATAATTTATATTTTAAAGTACGCAATAACGGACATCCACTGCCTCCCGATTTTGAAAATATCATAAAACGAACACTGGGGTATAAGCTCATCAAAACGCTGGTGAAACAGCTTGATGGCGAATATAAAATAATTGATGGCAAAGAACCGACGATTGAAGTGATTGTACCTGTGGCGTAGGTGTTGGGGTATAAGGTATAAAGGCATAGGATTGGAAATCCTAAAAACACTTTAGTAAATAAAAAAGGAGTCCCTAATTAAAGAGACTCCTTCCATAGCATAGCAATCTACGGGATTAACGAGTGATAAACTTCACCCGTTAATTTTAACGCAGCAATCTAAATGAATAATCAAGGGGCTAATCCATGATTTTTCGAAGAAAAGCCGGCTGATCCGAATCTGATTTATCAATCCGCTCGCGACGGTTATTGAGCAATTCTTTGGCCTGACTTTGCTCGCCCTTCTTCTCATCCCCATCCTTATTCAGAGAGCGAATATTCTTCAGCTTCCGGCGATGAATAGCCGGTTTATCCATCTCTTTGAGGTTTTTCTCCCCTTTATAATAAGGCTGATCACCATGAGAATAACGGCTGTGGCCGGTAATATCACCTGCTTTCGGCATCTTCAAGTCATCAGAAAGCGTCTTCTTCTTAACTTCTCTTGAATTAGGAGCCACACGTGCTTCATCCCGGCTGTCGGCCAGATCAAAACCGGTAGCGATAACCGTTACCCGCAGGTCACCGTCAAAACCTTCATCAAGTACAGTACCGAGAATTATTTCGGCATCTTCACCCGCTTCCTGTTGAATGATGCTGGTTGCTGTTGTCATTTCTTTCATTCCAAGATCGGTACCGGATGAAATATTGACCAGCACATTCCGTGCTCCGCGAATACTCACACCGTCAAGCAGGGGTGAATTGATCGCCTCACGGGCCGCAATTTCAGCGCGGTCTTGTCCCGATGCATTGGCAGAGCCCATAATTGCGGCGCCACCGTCAAGCATGGTAGTACGCACATCCGCAAAGTCAAGGTTGATCAAGCCGGGCATTAAGATGAGATCAGAAATACCGCGGGTAGCATTGTATAATACCTGATTGGCCTGATCAAAGGCTTCGAGCAGGGTAGTGTCTTCATCGGCGATATCCATCAGCCGTTCGTTGGGGATGACAATAACCGTATCGCTGTTTTTCTTAAGCTCGGTGATGCCTTCCAGCGCATATTTCATTCGCTTGGGGCCTTCGCTTTCAAAAGGCGTAGTGACGATACCTACCGTCAAAACGCCCTTTCGCTTGGCAATGCCGGCCACCACAGGTCCGCCGCCGGTTCCGGTACCGCCGCCCATTCCGGCCGTCACAAATACCATATCGGCGCCTTCGATGGCTTCTTCAATTTCATGCCTGTTTTCTTCAACGGCTTCACGCCCTATTTCGGGACGAGCGCCGGCTCCCAGTCCATTGGTAAGATTCGCGCCTACCTGGATGGTGATGTCTGCGTCACTGTTTTTTAAGGCCTGTGCATCCGTGTTGAGCGCGATATACTCTACACTGCTCAAGCCTTTTCGTATCATGTTGTTAACGGCATTGCCGCCGCCGCCACCAACACCTACTACCTTGATCTTCGCATTGTCCTGACCGTCGATGTCAAAACTAAAACGAGAATTAAGATTAGCCATAAGTTACTCCTTTTTTAGATTGCTCCCGTAACCGGGAATTTATGCTGCTATGTTTGATTGCTATTTGTTTGATTCACTCTTGAACCTGTCAGCGTCCTTTGTGTTTAAGGACCTGATAGCGTTCAAATTCTTTATTTTAAAAATATATTGCCAGTATCTATTGCAGTTGGCTTCAGCCAACTGATAAGATGATCAGCTAAAATGGGCTTTAGCCCTGCATATCTCCATTTTTATGTGGCTAAAGCCACTTTTATTACTGTTTATTTATCAGTCAGCTAAAGCTGACTGCAATAGATACATTTTTAGTCCTCGTAAATAAGAATGTTTATCCTGAGAAGAACTTACTTACTAATTAACCTGAGTTCGATAAAAATAATTGGTTTCAT
>DASSAY010000036.1:0-3895 GCA_035699185.1 Balneolaceae bacterium
AGCCGCCCATGCTGTATCCGAAAATATTTGCTTGCTTTATTTTATTTTCATCCAGGTAATTCAGCACATTTTCGGCAAAATGCTCCATTTGAAAGGGACCGTTTATGGATCCATTTTCTCCGTGGCCTTCAAAATCCAAGGCATGCAGCTTGAAGTGATGTTTTAATATCGGGATCAGTTTGCCAAAATCCGTTTTATCACCCAGTGCGCCATGAAGTATAATTAAATGTTGTTTATCTGACATAGATGATTTTTAAGCCAACTTATAAATTTTTAATAGTTTCAGTCATCCCCCTGCGCCCCCTTCAAAGGGGGACTATGTTTTGCGGATGCAAAACATTATTACTCAACAACCCCGATTTCGACCGCTATTTCATTTATCCCGTTGACTTTTGAAAGTACGGCATCTGCTTCATCAGGAGCTACCACGGCGATGAGGCCGATGCCCAGATTGAAGGTGGCACGCATATCTTCTTCGGGGACGTTGCCAATTTTTTGAATGAGTTTGAATAGCGGAGGCCGTTCCCACATTTGCCAATCCACTTTGATTTTTAACCCATCAGGAATAATCCGTTTTGTATTTCCCATAATGCCTCCGCCGGTGATATGTGAAAATCCATGAACGCCTTCTAAACCACGAATTTCGCGAATAACCGGCAGGTATGATTTATGAATTTTCAGAATCGCTTCACCCAAAGTTGAATCCAGTTCATCAACATAATTATTCACATCATACTCGGAAAACAATACTTTTCGGGCAAGTGAATAACCGTTGGTATGCAGGCCCGTGCTTGGGAAACCGAGCAAAATATCACCCTTTTTGATGTTCTTTCCGTCGATGATTTTACTTCGGTCTACCATGCCTACAATGGTTCCGGCCAGGTCAAATTCGCCTTTGCCGTAGATATCAGGCATTTCGGCTGTTTCGCCGCCGATAAGCGCCACTCCGTTTTCCTTGCAAGCTTTTGAAAACCCCTTCACCACGTCGTAACCCACTTCTTTTTCAAGTTTTCCGGTTGAAAAGTAGTCGAGAAAAAACAGGGGATCCGCTCCGCAAACGGCGATATCATTCACGCAGTGATTTACGAGATCTTGTCCCACAGTGTCGTATTTTCCGGCTTTGAAAGCGACAATCAGTTTGGTTCCCACCCCGTCGACGCTGCTTACAAAAACGGGATCGTCATAACCGCTTAAATCAGGACGAAAAAAGCCGCCGAATCCGCCAATGTTGCTTAAAACGGCATCACTGTGGGTTTCCTGAACTACGCCTTTGATCGATTCTACCATTTCTTCGCCGGCTTCGATATCAACGCCCGAATCTTTGTAGGTGATTTCCTTTTTGCTCATGCTACCAGTTTTTTTGCTCTTTCAGGGTTCGAATATGCGCGAGATGATGGTTACTGTGCCAGGCATACAAAGCGATCAGTTTCCGAACGGTCCACGTGCCCGACTCGGGATGTTGAAATGTGCGCTCTAATTGATCCGGCTTCAGGGTATGTAAAATCCGTGCCCATCGCTTGTGCAGGCCGTAAATGAGTTCCATCGAATCATCCATTTTGGTTTTATAATCCGGCAGTTTTGCCCATTCATCCTGATCATAAGTTTTAATCGCGGGATTATCTTCGGTAAGTGCAACCTTCATCCGAACATAGCCGTTGATGTGGCTGTCGGCCAGGTGATGAATGAGCTGCAACACCGTCCAGCTGCCTTTTCGATAGGGAGTGTTAAGCTGCTCTTTGGTAAGCGGATAAACCAAATCGGATAACCGCCGGGGAAGATACGCGATATCTTTGATCCACTGATTCGTCATCTTTTGGGCAGAAGACTCATCATACGAAAATTTACCAATGGGATATTTTAGCTGCTCGATATTCAATGACATAATGTTTTTTGAACTACAAGAATATAGAAAGTTTGGCTCTGCTTTTTAAGAACTTTTTCTCCACATTATCCACCGGAAAGCACTAAAAACATTAGATATAAATAATTTGTAGTACATTGTAGGTAGTGTGGAAAAGTGGAAAACTATTTAATAAACAAAACTCACTCTTAATAAATCCAATTGTGGATTATTTTGTTGAAAACCTAAGCATAAAAAACAGGGACTTATCTAAAGGCATAAAAAGTTTTCCACAGTTTTAATTGAAACGAATGTCAAGAAAAATATTTTATATACACCTAATTTGTACTGTATAATCTGTGGACAATCTAATAATTTTGTTGAAGGCTGTGGAAGAAAAGTTTTCCTTTAGCTGTAATTAATTTTACTACATAGTTATCCACAAGGTAATCCACATAATTATTAACAAAAGAAGGTATGAAAATAGTACTTCAGCGGGTATCGGGTGCATCAGTTTGGGTTGATGAAGTTGAAATTGGTGCGATCAAACAAGGCCTGCTTTTACTGGTGGGCATCCACGAGAACGATACCGAAGAGCAAATGAGGTGGCTGTGTGATAAGATCTTGAAACTTCGCATCTTCGATGATGAAAACGGCCGGATGAACCATTCCGTTAGTGATGTCAACGGAGAGCTGCTGATTGTTTCCCAATTCACTCTATATGGTGATTATGAAAAAGGAAACAGACCGAGCTATATTAAAGCCGCCAATCCGGGGAAAGCGGAAATTTTGTATGAAAAGATGATTAATTATTTGAAAGCAAACTCAGCCCTCAACATTCAAACAGGAGCATTCGGGGCTTATATGGATGTCCGCCTCCGCAACGACGGTCCCGTAACCCTGGTTTTAGAGCGGTGAGGCAAAAGGCAAACGTGAAAAGGCAGAAGTGAGACGATGTAGTCCACTTTGCAAGTGGCCTACAGCTCTTCCCATTTGTCATGCTGAATTTATTTCAGCATCTCTTTGGTTCCCTCAGATCCTGAAACAAGTTCAGGACGACAAGTTAAATCAATAAAAAACCAGTAAATGTCAGTTATCTTTTTATTCATTGATGGGGTAGGACTGGGTGAAGGAAATGAACATAATCCCTTTCATCACTCCGGTTATGGGGGATTTTCAGCAATGACCGCCGGGCAAGCCTTCACAACAAGTGCGGCAGAAGTCATCGAAAGAGATCATGTTTTTAAACCGGTTGACGCCACTTTAGGCATAGAAGGCCTGCCCCAAAGCGGTACGGGACAAGCCACCCTTTTTTCGGGAAAAAATGCTCCACAAATAATTAGCAAGCATTTTGGACCTTTTCCTCATTCCGGCATAAAGCATCTGCTGAGTGATGAAAGCTTGTTCAGCAAAGCGCAGAAACTGGGTAAACGATGTCAATTTTTAAATGCTTATCCCGAAATCTTTTTCAAAAGGGTGAGGAGGCGAAAACGATGGACGTGTACCACTTTGATGGCTCAAAAAGCGGGATTAAAACTGAATTCAACCGAAGAATTAAAAAAGGGTGAAGCACTAACAGCTGAAATCACCCAGGAAGCCTGGAGAAAACAGCTGAACGAAGATGTCCCAAAAATTTCACCCGAAGAGGCCGCAGAAAGAGTGCTGAATCAAACAAATACATTTGATCTGCTGCTCCATGAATATTACCTGACGGACAAAGCAGGACACGCGCGAGATATGAAAAAAGCGGCTGAATATTTAACTATTTATGGACGATTTTTAGAGCATCTCTTCAAGCAGAAATCCGAAGAAGTAACGATTGTTTTAAGCAGCGATCATGGGAATGTGGAAGATCTTTCAACCAAAACACACACGCTAAATAAAGTGCCTTTGTTAGCGCTGGGGCCGGGAGCGCATCACTTTGCAAAAGCCGAAAGCATTATGGATGTAACGCCGGGAATTTTGAGAACGCTATAAGGTGTAAAAGATCTGATCTTGTCATTCCGAATCCCAATTTATTGGGTGAGGAATCTCAAGCGCAATAAGGGAATTATG
>DASSAY010000037.1:0-4598 GCA_035699185.1 Balneolaceae bacterium
CAAAGTGCCGCCGCAACAGAGTTCGGTGTCATCCGGGTGGGCCGATAAAGCCAGAATATCAAGTTGCATAAGTGTTTTAGTTAATAAGAATTGAATTTTTTGTTGCTTCCTTTGTCATCCCGAGGAATTCAGTGCCTTTTCTGAATGACGAGGGATCTCAAATGTATTAAAGTCAATAGCTGGTATCAAAGGAAAAGATTAAATCAACGTTTGAGATCCCTCACACGAAAAGCCACGGTTCGGGATGACAACAGTAACTGAAATGTTAACTGTAAAAGATACTAATATAATGTAAATTAAGACGTTGATTAAAACTTCAAATTCGAGTGCAACGTTTTCCATTTTTTGTCGTAGTAGAATTATTACGTAATCCGTATTGTGCGAAACACATACTACGATCTTCAAACATTTTTAACAGTTACACCCATTATGTCCAAATTTAGTCGATTCGTAAACGGTTCGTGGGAAGGGCTAAAAATTTCGCTCCGCGCCCTGGGAATTAATAAAACACGCTCCGTTCTTACCACCTTGTGTATCATCATTGGAATTGTAATGGTAACGCTGATGAATGCCATAAGCAATGGAATGGATGCCGAGTTTGAGCAAAGCATGTCCATGTTGGGGCAAAATGTTGTTTATGTAGGCAAATGGCCCTGGGGCGGTGATGGGGAGTACGAATGGTGGGAATATCGCAGTCGCCGAGAGATGAAACTTGAGTATGTTGAAGAGCTTCGCGAATCGAGCCGGTTGGCTTCCAGCGTTTCGGGAGCCACCGGAAGCAGAACTCTCGTTCTTTTTGAAGATGCCAGTCTGGAAGGCGTTTCTACCTATGGGGTAACCAAAGAATATTTTGAAACAGAAGGCCTGAACATTGCCCGGGGGCGAGCTTTTACGGGACAGGAACTTCGAAGTGGTGCAAAAGTAGCTGTACTTGGTGCTACCATTGTTGATAAACTCTTTGAATTTGGCAATGCCTTGGGGAAAGAAGTACGCGTGGGCGGACAAGAATTTTTGGTGATCGGAATTTTAGAGAAACAGGGAAAGTTTCTGGGCCTTCAGGATATGGACCGACGGGTTATTGTGCCTATTAAAGCCTACGGTCAAATTTTCAGCCTTCGCCGGGGTATTCAAATTGCCGTTAAATTTCCCAGTGATGAGGCCTTAAAGAACGGGAAGTTTGAAATTGAGGGCATTATGCGACGCATCCGTGGACTGGCCCCCGCCGAGGAGAATGATTTTGCCATCAACCAGACACAAGCTTTTGAGCAGCAGTTGGAATCATTTAAATCGGGACTCTATTTGGTAGGCGGCGCGTTAACGGCGCTTTCACTTTTAATTGGCGGCATCGGGGTGATGAATATCATGTTTGTTTCCGTGCGCGAGCGAACCAAAGAAATTGGTATTCGAAAAGCGGTGGGGGCCAAATCATGGGAAATTCTCTACCAGTTTTTGATTGAAGCCATCGTGATGTGCCTTTTGGGAGGTATCATCGGCCTGGCAATAGCCTATCCTTTAAGCTTATTAATCAACCAGATTTTTATTGCCACCATCGACATCAGCGTAGTGGTCGCAGCCTTTGTGCTTTGTTCGCTGGTCGGGCTCACCTTCGGGTTCATCCCGGCATACCGGGCTGCCCATTCTGATCCTATTGAATCTTTGAGGTATGAGTGATGGAATTACCCACCCTAAATCCCTCCCTATCCGCCAAACAAGCATGGCGTACAAGGAGGGACTTGAAAAATAGCTGGATTTACTCTCCTTCCTTGTTCCGGTGTTTTTGCCGGAATAGGGAAGGAGTTGGAGGATGGGTCCCAAGAAGATGATTTTCCGTTTAACATTTTCAATTCATAAATATTTAATATGAATATAAAAGAAGTTTTTAAACAGGCATTTGATGCCCTCTGGTCTAACAAATTACGCTCCTCACTTACGCTGCTGGCGCTAATCGTAGGGGTGTTCTCGGTGATCGTTTCAACAACAGCGGTAGCCGTTTTGGACAGCTATTTTCAAAACACGATGAGCGTGATGGGCGGAGATGTGATCAATATTACCCGCACACCATCGGTACAAATCGGGCGGGGGGATCGCAGCCTCAGAAATCGTGAAGAAATTCGTTTTGAGGCCGCCGAGAAATTGCAAGAACGTCTCAACCTTGCCGATGGTGTTAGTCCCGATGAAACCTTTGATTATGCCAGCATACGTTTCGGAGATGAAGAAACCGACCCCAATATTCCTATCCGGGGCACCAATCAATATGGCTTAGATAATCTGGCTTATGAAGTTAAAGCCGGACGGAATTTTAACGGCCAGGATATTCGGTATGCGCGCCATGTGGCTATTATCGGTTATGATATACAGCAAGAACTTTTTAAAACGGTTTTTCCTGTAGGCAAAACGATACGGATAGCCGGGCAACAATATCGAATTATTGGGGTACTGGAATCGAAGGGAAGTATTTTCGGGGAATCACTTGATGATTTTGTACTCATTCCATACACCACGGGACTTAACGTTTACGGCGGCGGCGATCGCAATATTGATATTCAGGTGAAAGCCGCGAGAATGAATCTCGTAGACGAAGCCATTCAGGAAATAATTGGGGTGATGCGGGTGATCCGAGATGTAGCGCCGGGTATGGAAAACGATTTCGAAATCGAAACGAATGATTCATTAGCGGGTACTTTCGATCAGTTCACCTTTATTCTATATGCTATCGGTTTTATCATTGGCGGCATCACCCTTTTCGGGGCAGGCATCGGGGTGATGAATATTATGCTGGTTTCGGTATCCGAGCGAACCCGGGAAATCGGCATCCGAAAAGCCGTGGGCGCAACGCGGCAAGCCATCGTTTCGCAGTTTCTTGCTGAAACCATTTTCATCTGCCAGATAGGTGGATTGATCGGCATGGCTTTAGGAATTCTGGCCGGAAACGGCATGGCCCTATGGATTGAAACAAATCCTGTGATTCCTGTTTGGGCTGTGCTTACCGGCTTTTTCGGCATGTTTGCCATCGGTATCGTTTTCGGTGTCTATCCCGCTTACAAAGCCGCCCAGATGGATCCTATCGAGAGTTTGCGGTACGAGTAGGGTTGGAGCAGGAGGCAGTGGCAGGAGGCAGTGGCATTTTTGCTAAGACAAAAATGCTCAACAACTCAACAACTCAACCATTCCCTTCCGCTTCTACCGGTAAAATAATATGGTAGGTTGTTCCCTTGTCTTTTTCTGTTTCAACTTTGATGATTGCATTCAGGAGCTTGCAGAGCCGACGTACAATTAGCAGGCCGATGCCTTCGCCGTGGCTTTGAATCTCCTCAGGATCGCCTGTTTTTGGGGGTGGGGTTTTTGTTTCTGATGAATCAGCGCCGGTGGTGAGTGATGCCGCGTGAGTGCTGCTTAAACCCGGCCCCGTGTCTTTAATTTCGATCAACCAGTATTTATCCGTTTTTAGTTGCCACTTTATCCGCACAAACCCCGAACTGGTATATTTTAAAGAATTAAGCACTAAGTTCTGAACAATACGCTGTACTTTTTTAACGTCATTTTGCACCATCAGCTTCTCGTCGCCTTCACACCGTAGATCCAGTTGTTCGGTTTGAGCCAGCGGTTGCATGCTTTCGCATAAATTTGTTAAAACTTCTGCCGCATCGAACTCGGTGGCATTTACTTGTTCCTGTCCTGCTTCAAGCCTGAAAAGGTCGAGTAGATCATTCAATAAATGATTTAAAGTTTCTGCCGCTGCCGTCATCTGGCCGATAATTTCTGTCGGTTTTTCATCTAATTTTTCATTTTTCAACAGAAAAAGGCCGGTGCGCATAATATGTACCGTGCCCTTCAGGTCGTGTGAAGTTTCACGAAAATCTTCAAGCGAAAGGGTATCGGGTTGCTGGAAAATTTGCTTTAAGTCGCGCATTTGGGCCCGGGCTTCCCGTTTTTGTAATTCATCAAATTTCTTCACACTGAATAAAATGCCGTCGTGGATACTTTTGGCTAACAACTTTTGAGCTTGTACTATAGTTTCCCAGTCAGAAATCAAAGCATCTTGAGACGAGTCAATATGATCTAACAAAATGTTATGTAAAACTTCCCATTCTTGAACCACTTCCTGCAGTTCATAGCCGTATTCCCACCGGTTAACCCCATGTTTTTCTGAAACTTTTATGAATGAAGTGGGCTCGTTTTTAAGGATATGGGAAAAATGCTCAAGGAAGACAGGAATACTGTTGTAAAATGTTCCTCTTGATTCCAAAATCAGCTCGGAAGCTTTTCTATCCTTCCGCTGCATAAGGTCTTTCCATTGCTGTAAAATAGCACGTTGCTTACCCGATAAATAATGAGCTATTTGGCGTAACTGCTGAGAATTTAATGATGGCATCAGTAACAAATAAGTTCTTATATGATTAAACCTTTTGATTTCGAAAGAAATTCCGTTAAAGGCAAGAAGCAAGAAGCAAGAAGTGAAAAGCAAGAAGTGAAAAGTGAAAAGTGAAAAGTGAAAAGTGAAAAGTGAAAAGTGAAAAGTGAAAAGTGAAAAGTGAGAAGTGAAAAGTGAGAAGTGAAAAGTGAGAAGTGAGAAGTGAGAAGTGAGAAGTGAGAAGTGA
>DASSAY010000038.1:0-7428 GCA_035699185.1 Balneolaceae bacterium
CGAAAAATGAAATGTAGGGACGTAAAATTTTACGTCTCTACATTTTTGTTTTAAATAGAATTTGTAATCATGCCTCAAAAAATAGAAATACCCGTAAAAGGAATGGATTGTGCGGGATGTGCCAAAAACGTACAGTCGGCCCTTGAAAAAGTAGAAGGCGTTCAATCGGTAGAAGTCCTGTTGTCTGCCGAAAAAGCGCGTCTCGTTACGGATTCAAAATCACCTGATCATCAAGCCATCAAAAAAGCGGTTGAAAGTATTGGTTATCACATTCCCGATCTCGACCAAGGGCAGGCCGAAGAGCAAGACATCGAAGACATGGCCCGAAAATCATTCCGGCTGTTCGGGCTGGTATTCGGCGGCATTCTTTTCATTGTTGTAGCAGGCGAATGGCTGGGTTTGTTTCAAACTGTAACGGGCCTGATTCCATTTTGGGTGGGCGCTATACTCGTACTTATAGCAGGCTATCCTGTTTTTAAGCAAGTGATTGTCGCCGCTTCTAAAAAGCTTGTTACCCCTCACGCATTGATGGCTTTGGGCGCTGTTGCGGCTTTGGTCGCAGGCTCGTGGGTAACCGCCGCCATTGTCGTTTTCTTCATGCGAACGGGTGATTATATCGAAAGCTACACGACCGACAAAGCTCGCGATTCAGTCCGGTCTTTGACTGAATTTGCTCCCCAGAAAGCAACCGTTATTCAAAACGGAATGGAAAAGGAAATTTCAATTAATGAAGTAAGGACGGGTGATTTGATTTTGGTTCGTCCGGGTGGAAAAATACCGGTAGATGGAAGGGTGATGGAAGGCGCTGCTACCGTCGATCAGTCGCCGATCACCGGAGAATCTATGCCGGTTGAAATGACCGTCGGATCCAAAGTATTTGCATCAACCATTGCCCGGGGCGGACGATTGCTGATACAGGCCGAAGCCGTGGGCCAGGATTCCACCTTTGGAAAAATTATCAGGATGGTTGAAGAAGCAGAAGCTCAAAAGGGCGAAGTTCAGCGATTCGCGGACCGGTTTTCGGGCTATTATTTGCCGGTAGTGGCAGGCATCGCGGCCTTAACATACATTATCAGCGGTGATGTGATGTCAACCGTAGCGGTGATGGTAGTGGCTTGCGCCTGTGCGTTTGCCCTGGCAACGCCCGTTGCTTTGCTTGCTTCCATCGGTTCAAAAGCAAAACAGGGGCTGCTCATCAAAGGCGGAAAATACATCGAAGCTCTGGCGCGGGCCGATGTACTGCTCATCGACAAAACGGGAACGCTCACCTTCGGACGCCCGGAAATAACCGATGTAATTTCTCTTAACGGTTGCCCGGAAGGCGACTTATTGCTGTTAGCCGCAAGCGCTGAACAATATTCCGAACATCCGCTGGGAAAAGCGGTAGTCAAAGCGGCCAATGATCGTTTTCTTGCACTGAAAAAAACGGAAGATTTTAAAGAACTGACGGCCAATGGCGTAAGTGCCAGCGTAAACGGACAGCTTGTAACGGTAGGAAACGAACGGCTGGCCGAGAGTAGCAACATCATCACCCAGCAAATTGCAGATTTAAAAAAAGCCGGAAAAACAGTGATTACGGTACAGCGTGATGGAACTTTGATCGGATTACTGGCAGCCCGGGATGCCGAGCGAAAAGAAGTGGGTGCGGCTATCGAAAACATTCGAAAATTCGGCTTTCGACATATTGAATTATTGACGGGTGATAACAAAGAAACCGCGCAGGCATTAGCCGGGCGTCTGGGAATCGAATACCGGGCTGAATTACTGCCCGAAGAGAAAATAGCGATCGTCAAGAAATATCAGTCCGAAGGCCGGACGGTGGTGATGGTAGGGGACGGCATCAACGACGCCCCCGCGCTGGCCCAGGCCGATGTGGGCATCGCGATGGGAACCACCGGCACCGATGTGGCTATCGAAACAGCAGATGTTACGTTGATGAGGGATGATTGGAGCCTCATTCCCGAGCTTTTCAAAACGGCCCGAAAAACAATGAGGGTCATCAAATGGAATTTCGGTTTTACAACGGTTTATAATGTTGTAGGCCTGTCATTAGCCGCCTTTGGCATTTTACCACCTATTCTTGCGGCTGCCGCACAGTCGATCCCCGATGTTGGAATACTGCTGAATTCAGCGCGGCTGTTAAAAAGGTAATGAACGCAAAATATTGAACAAGGAATACGAAATGAAAAAAAGGTTGATTACGAAGACGCTGACAGGAATCAGAAAACCACTGATACGCTGTCAGGTCAGGGTTTAGTTCAACCGTTTTACGCGTTTAATCTAAATTTTTTTATACCTGTTTGAGTGATTAACTTATAAACTGTAATTTTAGTCTTAAATCAACA
This sequence comes from Balneolaceae bacterium, assembly GCA_035699185.1. GTDB lineage: Bacteria > Bacteroidota > Rhodothermia > Balneolales > Balneolaceae > Fodinibius. Next base: position 2,346 of record DASSAY010000038.1, read on the forward strand.
CTTTAAAAGAGTTATGAAGAAAAAATTATCTGATTTGCACGAACAAGCTTTTATGTTTAAAAATACCAAGCGGTTACAGCATGACGGGGGACGGGCGTGGATTAAAGATTCTCAGTTACACCAAGCTCGCAAAGGTGCCAACGGCAAGCTTTATACCATTCACTCTAAAAAAGATGAAGACCGGGTTGCAGAGCCGGAAAAGCGAAAACCTTCGTTTTAAGCCCGCATTTTATACTAATAAGGTACTTTTTTTATGAAATATATCAGGTTTCGGGGGTGGTTTTTTTTGTTGGCTATCGTCGTCATCGTGCTCCTGCTTTTAAAACTTCCCATGGGCGATGGCATCTACAAAAGCGACACTCCCATAACTGATTCATTAATTACATCTGCCTATCCTGAATTATACGAAGCCATTTCAAAACGTGAAGCCGCTCTCCTTAAACCTTTTTTAACCCATCAAAGCGAAGAAGTACGGCAACAGGCATGGCGAGCATTTGCGGTCACGCAGGCAGATTCGCTATCTCCATTTATAAATTTGGCTGTGCAGCAAAATACCGAAGTGGCATGGTTTGGGCTAAGTCAGCATGAAATGACCCGGGCTCACCTCAGGCAGCTTGAAGCATTATGGAATGAAAATTCATCGCTCAGAAAAGGCATTTCCACCGTTTTAGGACAGCAGGGTGATGAACAGAGTCTGGATTTTTTACTCAACAAGCTCGATACCGATATCGCCCATACATTTCCATTCGCCCTTGCAATCAGCCATCTCGACATCCAGTTTGAAATGAGCGAGGATGAACAAATTGCCATTTTACAGCAGGCTTTTGATGGCGAAAATGAGCGGGCGCTTCGAGCCTATTTATACGGCTGGTACCGTGCTTCGGGTGATGCATTGACCCCCGCCGCAGAAGATACCCTTTTTAATCGTTGGCGGCTTTTTGGTGCAGGAACGAATCCTAAAATCGATCAGTACGTAAACAAGTTGCTTAAAGAGCGAACCACTTCAACCCTGGCTATTTTTTATAACGGGGAGCAACGGCTTGAAGATGAAATCCAGCTTTCGATTGAACTGGCCCAGTCAATGGAGCAGGTAGAAATCACCCCTGATAACGCTTTAGCAGCAAAAATTCTGCTCGTTCATTCTAATCCGCTGGTAAAAAAGCAGGTTTTGCAAAGTCTTACCGGTAAGCTCGGTAAAAGTGACGGCTTGTACGAATACATTAAAAATTCAATGGTCAAAGATTCAACGCTCGCAAATCTGGTATGGTTGCAGGCCTTGGAAACTGTAGCTCAGGTTGAACCGGCTGTTGCGATGAATTATCGTGATCGCCTCAACAGGATTCCTGAAAAAAATCCCTATTTGATTTCTGGAGTGCTCACTGTTTACGAAGAGTTTTTATCGCCCGAAGAATACTTACAGCAGGTTGAAGGTCTGATAGAAAAAAAAGAGCCGATTTTTGCCATGGAAGCTCTTCAAAGCCTGAACATTTACTGGGAAAATTTACCGGAAGAAGCGAAGAGTGAATCACTCATAAATAAAGTGCGGGAACTGGTGTTTCGGGCACTTGATTCAGGCGATCGGGGCATCGCTTATGTGATTTATCCCTTGCTCAAAAAGGATGACTTATTTTATAAAAGCGATTTTGAAGCAATTAATGAGAAACTTGCCGCTTTTTCACTTCCGGGTGATATTGAAGTATTCCAAAGATTTGGCTTGCTGTATAAAGAGCGATTCGAAGAGCAGGCTCGTCCCGTGATCGATTCACTCGTGGCATTGAATTATGCTCCGTTAAACCGATCATTGGCTGATGCCGGCTGGGATGTTGCGTTGACTAAAGAGCCGCAAATCGATTTTCGAATGCCGGACTGGGAGCGGCTCTGGCAGCTGGGCCGCCATCCGGTGTGGACCCTGCAAACTGCGAAAGGTGAGATAAAAATCCGGATGAATACGTTGAGCGCTCCCGCCACCATTTCTGCTATTGACAGTTTGAGTCGGGCCGGAGCATATGAAGGCGTTCCGTTTCACCGCGTAGTGCCTAATTTTGTAATTCAAGGCGGTGACATCACCCGGCAGGATGGTTTTGGCGGCCCCGATTTTGTAATCCCTACAGAGCCCTCGGAGAAGGGATTTGTTCGCGGCGCGGTGGGTATTGCCAGTGCGGGGACCGATACCGAAGGCAGTCAATATTTCATTATGCACCAGTGGAGTCCCCATTTAAACGGGAATTACACCCGATTTGGCGAAGTGGTTGAAGGAATAGATGTGGTAGATCAAATTGTTCCGGGTGATGAAGTGCTGAGGACAACTTGGTTTTAAAGGGAAAACAACTCACTAAAACACCGGCTAATTTAGAATATCTCTGAATAAGATCAAGTGAAGGAAACCGGCTTCATCACCCTTGCCTTTTTGAGTAAAACACCTCATCTTCTAACCCTTGAAAGGGGTATTTTTTATATCAGCTATATGCCAAAAAAATTAACAAAATCGATTTAAAAAATTTATAACGGCGATGCCATCATTTCTAAAAGCGCTTCAGTCTCAAGTTGGTAGAAAAGTCTTAACAGGGATTACCGGAATAGGCCTTATTATTTTTGTTATCCTTCACTTGCTGGGGAATCTTCAGCTCTTTAGTGATACCAATGCTTTTAACCTGTATACATATAACCTTGAGAGTCTTGGGTGGATTTTGTACGTGCTTGAAGCGTTGCTGGCACTGGCTTTTATTTTGCATGCCTGGCTGGGTATTTCCATCTGGTTGAAGCGTAGAAAAGCGAAGCCCACGGGATATAAAGATTTCAAAAGCAAAGGCAGCCCCAGCCACTACAACTGGTCATCGGCTTCAGCCATTTTTACCGGTATTGTTTTGCTGATATTTCTGGTGCTTCACCTTAAAACCTTTAAGTTCGGGGCGACCGACATGATGACGGTTGCCGGACAGCAAATGCGTGATCTTAAAACGCTGGTTATCGATACTTTCCAAAACCCATGGTATGCCTTCGGGTACACTTTTGTAATGATTTTGCTGGGCTTTCACGTGGCTGACGGCATGTGGAGTGCTTTTACATCACTTTCCATGAAACGTCGTAAATTTTCGAATGTATTTTATGTCATCAGCGTTATTTTTGCCATACTGCTGGCAGTCGGTTTTCTCTTTATTCCGCTCTATATCTATTTCACCGGCGGACAAGGAGCCTTGATTTCATATTGAATGGATGCCACAAAAGCACGAAAACACAAATTTCGTGTCTTTAGTGTTTTCCTGGCAAAAAACAATGTATGAATAATCAAAAACCAAATAGAAAGTATGCTCCCATACCTACTATACAAAATGAGTTAGGTAAGGAAATAGTAGATGCAGCTTACAGAGTTCATAAAGCAATGGGACCTGGATTGCTGGAAAAAGTATATGAGGTTTGTTTTTGCCATGAATTATCAAAAAAAAGGAATTTCGTTTTTACGTCAGACAGATATCCCTATTGAGTATGAGGGTATAGTTTTTGATGAAGGATTGAGATTAGATGTATTTGTAGAAGATTTAATTATTTGCGAGTTAAAATCTGTGGATCAAATTAATTCTGTTTGGGAAGCTCAGATATTAAGCCATCTAAAGTTGTTGGATAAAAGATTAGGCTATTTAATTAATTTTAATGTAAAGAACATTGGCAAAGGTATTCAACAATTTGTTATGTGATTAACCACAGAAACACTAAAAACACAAAATTTTGTGCTTTTAGTGCTTCCGTGGTAAAAATAAAAAGGAGTACAATTTATGAATTTAGATTCCAAAGTTCCTTCCGGGCCGCTTGAAGAAAAATGGTCCAATCATCTCGAACATATTAAACTGGTTTCGCCGAATAATAAGCGCAAACAGGAAGTTATTGTGGTGGGAACCGGCCTTGCTGGCGGGTCAGCAGCCGCGAGTCTTGCCGAATTGGGCTATGACGTAAAAAGTTTTTGCATTCAGGATTCCGCTCGTCGCGCTCACAGCATCGCCGCGCAGGGAGGCATCAACGCAGCTAAAAACTATCCGAATGACGGCGATTCCATCTGGCGGCTTTTCTACGATACCATCAAAGGCGGTGACTATCGCTCTCGTGAGTCTAATACGTATCGTTTAGCCCAGATCTCGAATGAAATTATTGATCAGGCGGTAGCCCAGGGCGTTCCTTTTGCCCGGGAATACGGCGGATTGCTGGCCAATCGCTCCTTCGGTGGCGCCCAGGTTTCGCGTACCTTTTATGCGCGTGGACAAACAGGCCAGCAGTTGTTGCTCGGTGCTTATCAAGCCATGATGCGCCAGATACATCAAGGCAAGATTGAGATGCACGCCCGCCATGAAATGCTTGATCTGGTGGTGATCAATGGAAAAGCCCGCGGCATCATCACCCGTGATTTAATTTCCGGTGAAATTAAACGATGGATGGCCGATGCCGTTGTTTTATGCACCGGCGGATACGGAAATGTCTTTTATCTTTCAACCAACGCCAAAAATTCAAATGTAACCGCCGCTTGGCGCTGTCACAAGCGTGGAGCCGCTTTTGCGAATCCATGTTATGTGCAGATTCACCCTACCTGTATTCCGGTTTCGGGTGATTATCAATCCAAGCTCACCTTGATGAGTGAAAGCCTGCGAAACGACGGACGTGTTTGGGTGCCCAGAAAGAAAGGAGATGACCGTCCGCCAAATCAAATCCCCGATGATGAGCGTTACTACTATTTAGAAGAAAAATATCCCGCTTTCGGGAATCTCGTTCCGCGCGATGTTGCTTCAAGAAACGCAAAAATTGTGTGTGATGAAGGAATGGGCGTTGGCTCAACAGGCAAAGCAGTTTACCTGGACTTCCGCGATGCTATCGAACGCGATGGCCGGAAAACCATCTCTGAAAAATATGGTAATCTCTTCGATATGTATGAAAATATTACCGGAGACGATCCCTACGAAGTACCAATGCGCATTTTCCCCGCCGTTCACTACACTATGGGTGGCCTTTGGGTTGATTACAATCTGATGAGCAATGTTCCGGGGCTGTTTATAGCGGGTGAAGCAAACTTCTCTGATCACGGGGCGAATCGTCTCGGAGC
>DASSAY010000039.1:0-7790 GCA_035699185.1 Balneolaceae bacterium
GGATTGACGATTTTATCGGGGCTGCCGGCGGAGGAAATCACGGGAGCCATCGTGCAAAAAGACAAAGCGGCGCTTTCGCAAATTTCCGGCATCGGCAAAAAAACCGCCGAACGGATGATCCTGGAACTCAAGGACAAAATGTCTGAAATGGTGGATGCCACCTATTCCCAAAGTTCAACAGGCGTTTCAGGGAATTTAAAACGTGAAGCCGTTTCAGCTCTTCAATCACTCGGCTTTAAAAAACGCGATGCCGAGCAAGCGGTTTCTATGGCCACTAAAAATAATGGCAGCGAAAATGTGCAGGAAATCGTTAAAAAAGCGCTCTCACAGCTGAATAAGTAACTAAACTTTAAGCCCGTGTCTGACCAGCAAACTATTCTCGTTGTCGATGATGAGCAAGATCTTCTTGAACTGATAGAATACAATCTCAAAAAAGAAGGTTTTGATGTGCTCACGGCCGAAGACGGCAAAGAAGGCATTGAAGTGGCCCGGGGGCATCATCCATCGCTGGTTTTACTTGATATTATGATGCCCAAAATGGATGGCCTCGAAGTGGTCGAACACCTGCGGCAGGATGAACAACTGGGAGACATTCCCATCATTTTTCTAACCGCGCGGGGTGATGAAAAGACTGAAATTCAAGGGCTGGACAAAGGCGGCGATGATTACATCACCAAGCCCATCAGCACTAAAAAACTCATTTCGCGCATAAAAGCCGTGCTTCGTCGTTCGCAAATTACAAATGAACTACCTGATCAAATTGATGTCCATGACCTTCTCATTGATAAAGATCGTTATGTGGTTAAATGTGATGACGAAGAGTTTCAGCTTCCGCGCAAGGAGTTTGATCTGCTCTATTTCCTTGCCGCGCATAAAGGAAAAGTTATGGACCGGCAAACGCTGCTCAATCAGGTTTGGGGCAGCAACGTTTATGTGGTAGATCGTACCATTGATGTCCACATTCGTAAAATTCGCGAAAAGCTGGGTGATGAATATATCGAAACCGTAAAGGGCGTGGGATATCGCTTTAAAGAATGAATGCTTCATGTAGTTAAAATTTATCTGAATAAAGATTCTTATAATAAATAAAGATAACCACCCCCTGCCCCTTCTTGAAAAGGAGGGGATTTTTCTCCCCTTTTTAAGGGGAGATGCAAGAGGGGTTATTTGTAATAGCTTTTCTCATGGTAATACTTTTTGGAAAGCGATTTTACAATAAGTTCAATTGGTGAAATGAAGAAAAAGCTATTTAAAAATTCATCGCGGCTCGCCTTCCGAAGCGGTTTATATTCTGGAATTGCTATCGGACTGTTTACCTTTGTTCTGGACCTTTTCTTCTTCACGGAATCTTTTCTTCAAGCACTCCTCTTTGGCGGTTTGATGATGATTTTATCAGCCGTGGTGGTTTATTTCATCATTCATAGAATGATACTTTCACGGCTCAAAACCCTGGACGATATCACCCGAAACATCACTAACAAACATTTTGAGAGTTATGAAAATGTAACATCAGGCCGTAATGATGAATTAAACTATCTCATCAAACAATCCATTCGCGCCAGCAAAACCGTAGAGCGGGAAATTCAGCGCCTCAACCGTATTGAAAACTACCGTAAAGAATTTATCGGTGATATTTCACACGAGCTAAAAACCCCAATTTTTGCTATCCAGGGGTTTATCGAAACGCTGCTCAACGGCGCCATTGATGATGAGCAGGTAAACCGGCGTTTTCTTGAAAAGGCGATGCGCAACGTAAGCCGCCTGATTTACCTCACCAAAGATTTAATGGAAATATCAAAACTGGAGACGGGCGAGTTAAAATCCCAGGCAGAAGATATTCACCTAAAAAAGGTAATGTTCGATGTGGTTGAAAACCTGCAATACAAAGCAAAAGATGAAGAAGTTTTGCTGAACCTTAAAGATTTTGCGCAGGATTATATGGTTCACGCCGATCGTAATCAAATCAAACAGGTGCTTATCAACCTGATTGAAAATGCCATCAAATACAACAAAAAGGGCGGCAGCGTGAAGGTTGGGGTAAAAAACTTTCCAAAGGATAAAAACCGGATTTTGGTTTATGTTCAGGACACCGGTATCGGCATTGAGCCACAGTATGTGGAAAGAATAACAGAACGCTTTTTCCGTATTGACAAGTCCCGCTCGCGTGAAAAAGGAGGCACCGGATTGGGACTTGCTATCGTAAAACACATTATGGAAGCCCACGGTGAAGAATTTTTTATCGAGAGTACTGTTGATGAAGGCTCTACCTTTAGTTTTACCCTGACAAAAGCGTCCGGGAATTTCGAATAATGAACAAGGAATGTTGAATGTCGAAGTTTGCTTCAATATTAGCTACCTTCTTTAATTCGTAATTCATCATTTATAATTCATAATTCAAAAATGCTCCACGCAGTTATCATGGCCGGCGGGTCCGGTACGCGGTTTTGGCCTCGCAGTACCGAGGCTCATCCCAAACAATTTTTAAACATTTTCGGCGAACGCACGATGCTTCAATCTACCGTTGAGCGCATCGCAAAACTCATTCCCCCGGAAAATGTCTGGGTTATCACCAATAACCGTTACGTGGATCTGGTGCAGCAGCAATTACCTGATGTCCCTGCGCGAAATATTGTGGGTGAAGCTGTTGCCAAAAATACCGCACCCTGTGTGGCTTTAGCTGCCGCTCTGATTCAGCACCAAGATTCCGATGCCACGATGGTAGTGTTGCCGGCCGATCATCAAGTTGGTGAACCGGATAAGTTTATTTCTATTCTTGAAGCGGCCGCGGCTAAAGCCGAAGATTCGGAAACCTTAGTAACGATTGGTATTAAACCGGACCATCCCGAAACAGGCTACGGATATATTGAGTTTGATAAAAAATCATCCGAAACCCACGCAGGACTCGAAGTGAAAAAGGTGAAGCAGTTCCGGGAGAAACCGGATCAAAAAACCGCCGAAGGATTTATCGATTCCGGCAATTTTTTGTGGAATAGCGGGATGTTTATCTGGAAGACAGCCACTATTCTTAACCAGTTTGAAAAATATCTGCCAGAAGTTCAAAAGCAGGTTGAAAAACTTACTCCTTTCATTGGTTCGGACGATCAGAAAGCGGCTGTTGATACATTTTATCACGCTTGTCCCTCTATTTCTGTCGATTACGGTATCATGGAACGGGCCGAAAGCGTGTTTGTAGTACCCGGCTCCTTTGGCTGGAATGATGTGGGAAGCTGGAAAGCGGTTTATGACCTCAGGGAAAAAGACAATAAAGGAAATGCCTTCCAAACCAAAAATGCGGCAATAGCTAATTCAAATAATAATCTCATCTACAGCAAAAGCGGAAAGATGATTGCGCTGGTAGGGGTTGATAATTTAGCCGTAGTTGAAACAGATAATGCGATTTTGGTTTGTAACCTGGATGATGCCCAGGGGGTGAAGGATGTGGTGAATCAGCTTCGGGGAAATGAAGAAATGAAGAAATTTTTGTAGAACGCGATTAAGCTGATTTTTTAATCGCTGATTCTATTTACTGAACCTTAAAATTATGAATACTTACATCGCACTTCTCCGTGGCATCAATGTAGGCGGACACAATAAACTACCGATGAAGGAACTGGTGCAGTTGCTTGAGGACTTAGGTCTGCACAATGTGAAAACCTACATTCAAACCGGCAATGTGGCCTTCAAGAGCGAAAAAGATTCGGCAAAACTTGCAGAAAGTATCAAAGCTGCAATTGAGAAAGACTATGGCTTTGCACCGCATGTGCTGGTGCTTACGTTCAATGAATTCCAAAAAGCTATGACATCAAACCCGTTTCCCGAGGCTGAGGCGGAACCAAAAACGCTACATTTATATTTTTTAGATAGGGAGCCGGAAAACCCCGATTTGGAATCTCTGGAGAGTATTAAAAAGGATAGCGAACGGTTCATTCTAAAAAATAAGACTTTTTACCTTCATGCTCCCGAAGGCGTGGGACGTTCTAAACTGGCCGCAAAAGTGGAAAAAGTGCTTGGTGTGCCCGCAACCGCACGAAACTGGCGTTCGGTAGGTAAAATTAAAGAGATGGCAGAGCAAATAGAACGCTGATTGAGCAGCGCAGGCGAATTTTCGTTAATCAAATTTGCATTTTCAGTCAACCTCAATCGTCAGCTGATCGTAAGCCAATCGCACATTTTCGGGTAATCGTTTGTTGGTTTCTTCGTGATTTACGTACGAATTCATATGGATGAGATAGGTTTGGCCCACATCTAATTCTCCGGCCACTTCAACTGCTTCGGGGATGGTCATGTGTGTGGGATGCTTGGGCTTCCAGCGCAATCCGCTGAGTACAAGTACTTTAGAACCCTGAATAAGTTCTTTAGTGACATCGGGAATGGATTTAACATCGGTGAGGTAAGAGACATCATTCACCCGGTACCCCAGCACTTTTACTTTGCCATGAATGGCAGGCAACGGAGTGATGTGGACATCCTGAAAATCAACAGGGGCGGCGATTTCTTTCAAATCAATAGCGGGAGCGCCGGGATAACGGTCGGGACCGAACATATAATCAAAGCGCTTGCAGATCGCTTCAATACAGGTTCTGCTCGCGTAAAGGGGAATGGCCTGCTCTTGATGGAAGCAAAAGGGACGCAAATCATCGAGCCCGGCGATATGGTCCATGTGCTCATGGGTGATGAGAACCAGATCAACCCGCGAGAGCCCCGAGCGAATGCTTTGCAGGCGAAACTCGGGGCCGGTATCAATGACAATAGAAGATGTTGAGGTCTGAATCCAAGCTGAACAGCGCCAACGGATATTACGCGGATCACCCCCAATACGTTTTTTGCCGAAACCGCCGGCAACGGGAACGCCCATAGATGTGCCTGTTCCTAAAAACGTTAAACGCATTATTCAAGCTCTATATCAAGTTCTTCGATTTCACTGTCTTTGAATTTTTCAAAACGATCCCAAAGTTCTTCAAGGTGTCTGCGTACTACCGGTTTAATGTAAATATCATCCAGTTCCCGGTCTTTCAGCACGCGCGCCAACAGGCCCACCTGCAACTGCTCGGGCTTGTTTTTATTGAGCACGACCAATTTATCGCCTTCCATCACGCACGAATCACCCCGAAAAGTACCTTTTTCTTTTCTGATGGTGAAGCCGGCTTGCTCGACCAGTTGCTCCAGTTCTAAAAGTAGTTTTTGAGTTTTCATATTAAAGAATATGGTTGTATTACTACCTTCGAGGGTCATCCCCCTGCACCCCCTTTGAAGGGGGACTATCTCCCGGCGGTGCCGGAAGAAACAGTTAAAAAGTAATTCCGACCTGGAAGCTGTGGGCTTTCATCAGGTAATCATAAAATTCTTCATCCACATCATAATTTCGAATTTTGTAGCGGTAACCCAAGCTCAGGCCTATATCTTCAAATAAATGATCGAAATAAAGTCGTCCGCCTGCGGATATGGAACCGAGGGAGCCACCGAAAAGTCCCCCGGTGGCGAAGGAAAATCCATAAGCGGGAATGATACCGGCTTCCAGTCTAAAATCATCCACGGGACGAGCAAGTACTTTTAATCCCGCCCCGGCCGTCAAACTGCCAAATTTAAAACGTTCAAACATGCGGCTTTGGGTGATGGTTGTGTAGCGCGAGGCAATTTGGATAGGCACATTAATGGCAAATTTACGGGTTTTAAAAAGGTTGATCGGCACATCAATATGGCCGCCTACATCGAAATAAGAAACCGTTTCTATTCCTGTGATCTTGCCGCCTGCCGCCAGCGATACATCCAGCGCGGCACTTTTATACCCGATTCGCAGCACCGGGCCTTCGAAAGCAAAAATGCCGGAGCGGAAAATGCTTTCATCCCCCTTGTAAGTAACCGTCATGGGCTCGTAAGCGAAATAGATTTCAGATCGCGGCAGGTTCAGATTTGGGTCATCTTCACCCACAGAGAACATTTGTGCCCTTGCCGCAAAGGGAAATGTAGCCATAAGACATAGCACAGCCGCCGAAATGACGCTCGTTTTTACAACTTTTTGGAGAAATACGGCACGTTTTGTTGTAGGTTTACATTTCATGAGTAGAATTCTGAATGTTTAAATTTAGGTGAAATCTATGAAAACTCTGGGAGTACTTATAATCCTTTCGCTGTTCAATTTTACAGCAGGTACCGGCGTCAATTCTATTTATGACTTTGAACCTACCAATATTGACGGAAAAGAGACACCATTAAGTAAATATAAAGGAAAAGTTTTACTGATTGTAAATACGGCTTCTGAGTGCGGTTATACGCCCCAGTACGAAGGCCTGCAAAATTTGTTTGAAGAATATAAAGATAAGGGTTTGGTAGTTCTCGGTTTTCCCGCCAATAATTTTGGCGGACAAGCTCCGGGAACGGATGAGGAAATTAAAAAGTTTTGCACTGTGAATTACAGCGTAACTTTTCCTATGTTTTCGAAAATTTCGGTGAAGGGGAAGAACCAGCATCCCTTATTTACCTATTTGACTTCGGCCTCGAATCCTGATTTTACCGGAGTCATCAAATGGAATTTCGAGAAATTTTTGATCAATCAAGAGGGCGTTCTGATTCATCGTTTTAGAAGTGCTGTTGAACCTGAAAGTGAAACCATAGTCAAGGCAATAGAAGTGGCTTTAAACAGTTAATGGAATGTATCCCTAATACATCCCATCACCATCCCGACAGAGGGCCGTAACTGATACTTACGGTCCTCCTTTTTTTGATGCACCGTTTTTATGATCTCCTAACGAATTCGGCTACTTACGGCCTTTCTTCGCTGATCTTTCGTCCCGTCATCACCATAATATGCGCCCAGGGCGTTCCCGGTTCCATAATCCAGGGTGCTCCTTTGCTGGCAGGCCTTGTTGATAAACCGGTGGAGGCTTCCGTCGCAAAAGGGATGTAAATTACATACAAAGGTGATGCGCTAACCACTTTTCCGGTTGAATAATCAAAGGCATCCGTCGGGCCGGTGAGCGAATAAAGGGCCATAGGTTTTCTTGGTAATTCCAGTTTTCCCGATTTTATCTCCTGCCAGCGGATTTCATCCCTTTCCTTTCTTGATTTGCCCTGAGCTTTAAGTTCGCGTCCCCGCTTCATAAAGGGTTCCAAATCTTTATGATAACAAGCAACATGAAAATTCGATTTGCCCGGGTCATCGGCCAGACAAATAAGTTTATTAGAACCTTCGCGAAGCACTACCAATTCACCATTTTTATTATATCCCAAAACCTTAGCTCCATCCTGAAGGCTTGCCGGCGCGGGACTCACCGCTGCTTTAATTTGCTTTTCGGGTGATACATAATTCGTTTGGGCAAATGATGGATGGACAGCAAGCAGCATCAGCCCAAGAGTTAATGAACCCAGAGCGGCAAGACGGTAAGAACAGTTAGTAATGAAATAGTTGATTCTCATGACGGGATTATTTTTGAAATTCAATGGAATAGTAAAGATGCTAAACGAGAGCGGGTTTTACAATAAATAAAAGTGGAGAAATATGGCAAATAGCAGATGGACAAAAGCACAAACGATTGTAGCTTTGATATTTTATTTGAGGGTGATAAGAGGGAAATAGTAAACGAATGGTATTTCTGGCAGTAAAATTCAGATTCCTGAACGCTTTTTACCTTGATGTTTCATTTCCTGAATATCATAACTCAGAAGTCTTTGTAAACTAATTATGGTTTTTATACAAACAAAAGTAAAATGTTTTAGATCCAATAGAACTTTAGGATATACGGTGTAATAAAGCGGATATTCTGGAATGTTTATAGGGATAACTTGTCATTCCG
>DASSAY010000040.1:0-4285 GCA_035699185.1 Balneolaceae bacterium
GAGCCAAATTTGTGGAAATTCCTGATCTGGAGGAAGATGCCGAAACCAAAGGTGGCTACGCTAAAGAACTCTCCGAAGACAAACAAGAACGCCAGCGCCAGGTGATTCACGAGCACGCCAAAAAATCGGACATTATCATTACCACGGCACTTATTCCGGGAAAACCTGCTCCCTTGCTGATCACCAAAGAAATGGTTGATGACATGCATCCCGGCGCGGTGATTGTTGATCTTGCGGCCGAACAGGGCGGAAATTGTGAGCTCACCGAAGCGGGAAAAATAACGATTGCCAATGGAGTAAAAATCATCGGACCGGTTAATCTGCCGAGCCAGTTAGCGCATCATGCCAGTCAATTATATTCTAAAAATATGCTGGCGCTGCTAAATCATTTACTAAAAGATGGACAACCGGGATTTGATTTTTCCGAAGGAATGCCTATGGCAGAAGATGAGATTATGCTTAACACAACCATCACGCATGATGGTAAAATTATCAGCCCGATGCTTAAAGACAATTAAAAATTATGAATGAATAATTAAGAATTGCAGACTGTTTTCAATTCTTAATTCTTAATTTTTCATTTTTAATCCTAATGGATTGAGTAAAACTACTAACAGTTACTATGTCTGCACTTATTTTCAACTTATTTATCTTCGTTCTCGCCTCTTTCGTGGGCTTTGAGCTGATTTCCAAGGTACCGCCCACGTTGCACACGCCGCTGATGTCCGGTGCCAACGCTATTTCGGGAATTACTATCCTCGGCGCATTAATTGTAGCGGGACAAGCAGGCGATGAATTTGCTCAAATCATCGGATTTGTAGCCATCGTCTTCGCTACCATTAATGTAGTGGGCGGATTTATGGTCACCGACCGTATGCTCGAAATGTTTAAAAAGACGGAGCGCTGATTAAGCAGATTTACCTGATTTCGCTGATGGATAACTTGTAATTCATAAAGATCAGCAAATCGGATAAATCAGCTAATCTACGCTCATCAGATCAATCAGATTAATCAGTGCTCATGTTTTTACCACAGATTATTCAGCTCGTTTACCTGCTGGCGACAGGGATTTTTATCGTTGGCATTAAACGGCTCGGTTCTCCTGCTACGGCGCGTTCGGGTAATCAGCTCGCCGCGCTCGGTATGTTACTCGGGGTGATTGTTACACTGTTCGACCAACAAATTGTTTCTTTTGAATATATTATAGCAGGAATTATAGTAGGTTCGGCTATTGGTGTCATTGCCGCGAAGAAAGTAGAAATGACGGCCATGCCGGAAATGGTAGCGATCTTTAACGGATTCGGTGGAGGTGCTTCGGCACTCGTGGCCTGGGGTGAATTCATCCGAATTGATCCCACGCTTCTTGCCACTCAGGATTTGGTTACTATCGGACTCAGTATTCTCATCGGCGCGGTCACTTTTACCGGCAGCTTCATTGCTTTTGGAAAGTTGAAGGGCTTCATAAGCGGAAGTCCTATCACTTTTCCGGCCCAAAATATTTTTAATGCCCTGCTAACTATTGCGGTTTTAGGGTTAGTAGCGTGGCTGGCTTTTGATCCTGCGAGCCAACTTATCTTCTGGCTGATCTTCGGACTTTCGCTCCTGCTCGGAGTGCTCACCGTGCTGCCCATCGGCGGCGCAGATATGCCCGTGGTGATTTCACTGCTCAACTCTTATTCAGGCTTAGCCGCCGCGATGACGGGGTTTGTCATCAATAATAATCTGCTCATTATCAGTGGCGCACTGGTGGGTGCTTCGGGTCTCATTCTTTGCAATATCATGTGCAAAGCCATGAATCGTTCTCTCGGGGATGTGCTTTTTGGCGCTTTTGGAGGAAGTGGTTCTGTGGGAACAGGTCCGGCTGCCGATACCGATAAAACCGTCCGCAAAACTACGGCTGATGATGTAGCCCTTCAATGCGCTTATGCTCAAAAAGTGATCATTGTACCCGGTTACGGACTGGCGGTTGCCCAGGCCCAGCATGTGCTTAAAGAAGTGGCTGATAAACTGGAAAAACGCGGCGTGGAGGTAAAATATGGCATTCATCCCGTAGCGGGACGTATGCCTGGTCACATGAATGTGTTGCTGGCCGAAGCGGATGTGCCCTACGACCAGCTTTACGACATGGAGCAGATCAATCCCGAGTTTAAATCAACGGATGTGGTGCTGGTCATCGGGGCGAATGATGTGGTGAATCCGGCGGCGAAGACCACGCCGGGAAGCCCTATTTACGGCATGCCTATTTTGAATGTGGATGAAGCGAAACGAACGATTGTTTTTAAGCGAAGTTTAAGTCCCGGTTTCGCAGGCATTGATAATGCCTTGTTTTATGAAGAAAGCAACCAAATGTTTTTCGGGGACGCAAAAAAATCACTCCAAGCCTTGAGCCAGGCCTTGAATGAAGTGTAGGTTTTTAATAAGTGATGAGTAATGAGTGAGTATCTTATTTGTTACTCATTACTTGTCACGAATTACTCCTCAATCAATCTCTGCATCCTGCTCGTAGGTTTTCATTGCTCCTAAAAAGCATAAACTGCCTAAAATGCCGCAGCAGGTGATGACCAGCATCAGGGATTTTGACGCGCCGTAGGTTCCGGTAAAGACATGATCCATGAGCCAGCCGGTGAGCGGCGGCCCGATGCCAAAACCAACTACACTGATCACAAACAAATACAACCCGCCAGCCAAAGCGCGCATATTCGGCTTCACCAAATATTGCAAAATAGCGGCAGCCACGCCGTTGTAGGATGAGGAAATTACATTAGCCAGGCCTATTAGAATGAGGGCGGTGGTGCCGGTTTCGGCAAAAAGTCCGAAGTAGTAGAGCGGCAGGCAGGCGAGTCCTGCGACGATGCCCATCACAAACCGGCGGGAATCCCCGAAACGTTTTGCCAGCCAATCGGCAGCTTGTCCCGAAGCCATTACACTGAGACCCGTTGCCATCATAAACCATCCATACTGCGGAATAAGGGTTGCCGCGCCATGAACATCGCGAAGCACTATGCCGATAAACCCTAAAATGGTGTAACCGGTAAAAGCCAGGAAAGAAAATCCCGCGAAATGCAGCAACACCGTTTTCTTGTTTAAAATGTAGGCGATCACTTCCCTAAAGCTTGACTCCAGTTCATACCGTGCGTTCTGCTGGGTGATGCCCCGGGGCAGCTCATGTATCACCCAAAAGGCGATGATGGCGATAATGATGCCGGGCAAGCCAACGGCGATCATGGCCGTATGCCAGTTGGTGGCTTGGGCGATGTTGCCGCCGCCAAGAAAAGCTAAGCCGATGCCTACAAAAATGCCTGCGGCATAAATGGAAAATACGGTGGCGCGCTGCCGGGGATGAAAGTAATCGGAGAGAAGGGAATAAACCGCGGGACTTAAGGCCGATTCGCTAATACCAACGAAAAATCGGGCTGTTACTAAAAAAGCGAGGGAGCTGGCGAAACCGCTGACAACCGTCATCAAACTCCAGACGGTGAGGCCGATGATAATCATCCATTTGCGGGAATAAAGGTCAGCTAAGCGACCCATAGGGATACCACAAATCGCGTAGATGAGCGAAAAGGCCGTTCCGTACAACAGGCCGACCTGAAAATTGCTAAGCGATAGCTCTTGCTGAATGCGGGGAGCGAGGACAGCGATAATTTGCCGGTCTACGAAGCTGGAGATATAAATGAGCGTGAGCAAACCCAGTACCAGCCAGGCGTATGGGCTGGAGACCAAATTTTTGGCCTGCGCTTTCGTTAAAGACATTGCAACTGATTTTGGTTATTTTGTCCGGGCTTAAAGTGCGGAATTTGACGGTTGAAATCTACCTGGATGAAGAATTTTATTAGTAATCGTATTATGTCTTCCCGAGCGAATGTGAGGAATCTCAAGCGCTGATACAGTTTTTCTTTTAATTCCAGCAGTTGCCTTTATTGCATTTGAGATTCCTCACCCAATAAATTGGGGTTCGGAATGACAATCCATATTTAATGCTATGTTAAACAACTTTTTATGCCTAAAGAAAAGCTTTATGATGATCTGCCAAAACTACCTAAAAAGACGGATGAACAAAGAAAACATGCGGCGAACTTATTAGAAGCGCTTTATGAGCATTACCCGAATCCGCACTGTGAGTTGAATCATCGAAATGCCTTTGAGCTTCTTTGCGCCACTATTTTAAGTGCGCAGTGTACTGATGTTCGTGTCAATAAAGTCACTCCCGATTTATTTGCCGCTTATCCCACGCCTGAGGCTATGGCTGAAGCACCTATCCAGGAACTGGAAGAACTGGTGCGTT
>DASSAY010000041.1:0-15293 GCA_035699185.1 Balneolaceae bacterium
CAAAATTAAGTTGTAAATTTGCATCTTTAACCGATGCCGATTCAAGGGCTGGAGACACTCCGTCGGCAGTAGCGGAAACTTCGACAGAGGGAGGGCTTTCATTATTTCCAGCATCAATAGCGGTTATCACATAATAGTAAAGAGTACCATCCAGCGACGTGTTGTCTGTAAAACGATAATTGGGACTTTCATCATCGTTTACTGTTCCGACTTGAGTGTAAGGCCCACCCGAGCTTGTAGAACGTTTTACGGAATAGGAATTTACCCCGCTGCCGATTTCATCCAGATCATCAAACAAAATTTGGATATTGCCGCCGACAATAGCTGTTGCAATTACGTTTTGAGGAGCGCCCGGCGCGATATCATCAATAGAATTATTTGCTACTATTTGTCCACTGAAATTAGCAGCCTTATTACCGGCCATATCCTTTATGATATTTGAGCCTGTATAACTAATTGTAACATTATCACCCTGAAATACAGGTGAGGCCAATGTCAGATCAATATTTTCGATGTTTATAGCAACCTTATCAACTGCACGCGAAATACCATTCACCTGAACTGTAAAATCACCGGCAGAAGGAGCCGAATTTGCATCAAGTGCTTCATTATACTTAAGCTGTAAAGCCATTCCGGTAACCGTAGCTGCTTGAAGTAAAGGAGGGCTGGCATCGGCGGTAGCTGTTACTTCAAGAGAGTTGGCACCTTCATTACTTGCGGCATCAATGGCCGTTACCACGAAATAATAAGTGGTGCCGTCTGAAGCACTGTTGTCGGTAAAGGTGTAGCTCGTACTTTCATTGTCCGCCACCGTTCCTACTTCAGTATAAGGTCCGCCCTGTAAAGCAGACCGCTTGATTGAATAAGTTGCAACTCCACTTCCGGATTCATCTACATCATCAAACGAAATGGTAATTACACCGCCGGAAGCTGCTGTAGCAGTTACATTTTGTGGTGAACCGGGAGGTGTTGCATCATCAAATTGTACTTGTAATTGAACACTGCTTTGATTATTAGCAGCATTTGGGTCTGTCTTGCCAATATCATTCAAAGTAGCTGTATTTGTAATTGAGGTACCACCTGTTCCCTGATTAACGGTAACGGTGATAGTAAGCGTAGCTGCCTGCCCTCCATTTAATCTGCTAATGGTCCAAATGCCGGTGGACAGGGAATAGGTGCCATCTGAAGCATTATGCGAGACGTATGTCAGGCCCGAAGGCAACTGCTCATTGATCAGTATATTCCTTACCGGGGGGCTACCTAAATTCTGAGCCGTTATGGTAAAGACTACATTATTTCCCTCAGTTGGCGAAGTATTATCAACTGTTTTAGTGATACTTATATCCCTGTTTTGCTGCGCTAAACTTTTAGTGTTGCTGAGCAAAAGCAGCCCAAAGAGAAAACTTAAAAACAAACATGTTTTGTTTTGTAATCTCATTTTACGGCTTTCGATTTAAGTAGCAGATAATCATTTCTCATTCTTAACAGCTTAAGCATCTTATCAAGCAAAGGTTTAACAGCATGTGAATTGGCATGCCTTAAATCATCACGCTGTGGAATAGGATTTAACTGAGTATTTGGGCCGTAGGTAACGGAAATTATTCCGTTGGCATGATCGAGCGGACGGTCGAACAATTGAAATTCTATTCGGCTTTTATCGGCTCCGGCCTTAGTCAAGAATGTTTCAATCAATTCTTTTTTGTGTATTCTTTTTGCGCCCGCAACCTTAAATATGACAGTTTCACCAGGATAATATTCAATAGCCAGCAGAATACGATGCAATAGATATTTAGTTATTTCACTTAAACTATCGCCTTCAATATGAATCCGATCGGGCACAGCATATAAGCGAGTATTGAAGAGATAGTCCCACGCCTGGTTTGCCTCAATTTGCAAATCACTGATTTGTGGTATGAAGCGGACGGTGGCATCAGGCAAATTCAGGTTGAGCTCTACGCGTCGGTTAAGGGCACGATCTATCGCATCGGCCTCGGGATTGATATAAAGATCTTGCTCACTGAGGCCACTTAGAGCGATCATATCTTTGTCTATTCCTTTACCCACTAAATATTGCTGAACGGCATAAGCTCTGCGCTCAGACAGGTTGAGATTATAAGTACTCGCCCCCCGGCTGTCCGTATGTCCCGTAATTTCAAGTTTGAATGTGGATTGTTCACTCAGGAAATCAGCTACAAGGGCCAATATTTTTTGGGATTCATGGCTTAAGACACTCTTATCCAAAGCAAAGTGAATATTTTTGGGCAGGGTAAAAGCTCTTTGCTTCACTCTCGTAATATCCATTGCTTTAGGTTGAACCGGTTTTAAACCGGCTAATGTTACTTCCGTTTTGGGCAGATGCAGTACTTTTTGCGCTTTGCAAGCCGGACATGTTTTATAGATCTCTTCATTCTGGTCTTCCTCCGGTATTAAGCCATGGAAGAGACGTTCGTCAAATTTATAGCTAAAACCTAAATACACCCCTTGCCGTGTGTAATTTGAAGCGGCCAGGTCACGATCTTTAAAACCAAACAGGTTATAGCCGAGCGCAAGGCGAAGGTTGCGGGTCAGGATATATCCTATTTCTGCGCCCAGTCCATAATCTTTACTTTCGAACCCGGCATTGCTCATCAAGCTTGCATTGATCGCTCCGTCCAGTTTATCGGTAATGTCATACATACTTCGGGCAGACAGCAGCATGGTTAAACTTTTAGAATCAAATTGGGCTGATGATTCTGCTACCTTTTTTGCGGCAAAACGTGCGCTGTGAGTCCATCGGCTGTCAGGGTGATAATTGAGATGAGTTGAAAATATATGAACGAGACGGTTAAAGGTTCCGCCGGCCAGACCGTTTTGCTCGTATTTCAATTCATAGCGGCCCAAGCCTGCCCACCGGTTTTGGTCTGTCTGCCGATAAGCAAATCCAAAACGCAGGCGTTGCTGAATGCGGTCTCCGGTCCCCATATTCGTTGAAGTTTGTAACGTAAAGATATTTTTGCCGAGGAAGGTCCAGTTCGGATTAATTTTGCGCCCGTAACCAAAGGTGCTCAAATAGCTATTTCCATTTTTTATATACAATCCCCAAATTTTGCTGAATTAACCCGTTGGTATAATCAACCGGTAATCCCTCGATTAAATGCTGTGCGAGTTTAAAATTTTTCAGCGCCTCTTTGAAGTCATCAATGGCAAAATAAACCAAGCCGATGTTGATGTACATATCGGCCTGCGAACCCAGCGCTCCTCTTCTTTTCTCTATTTCAAGCGCGCGATGATAGTAGTGCAAAGCATCATCATGCTGCTTAAGGTTATCATAACTTACGCCAATGTTGTTTAACAGGCGGACCCTGAAAGCTTCATCACTTTGGGCATACCGGGTGGAAAGAGCCTGTTTATAACTCTCAATTGAAATGTTGTAAAAATCTTTATAATAGTAGGCTACACCGGCTACATATTTAGCCCTCGCATACAGAGAATCATTTTGTGTTACCCATTTATACAGTAAAAGGCCCTCCACAATCTGAATAGCGCTATCCGGATTGTTCGGCAGTAAACCCCTGCTCTCAATTATTTTATCGGCTATATATTGCGGGGTAATTTCGGCTTGCGCGGCGGCAGGTTCTTCTTCAACAATAAGGGTCAGGGTTGATATATTTGCCGAGGAGAATAAAAAAAGAACCAGTAACAAGGCCATAAGCTGCTGCACCCTTAAGTATTATTATCTTATAACATGTTGAGCGATTAAACTTAAAACAACCTGTAAGCGTCCGAAGGACCTGACAGCGTTGTTTCCCAGGGACGCTGACAGGAACCAGAAACCCCGCTGGTACGCTGTCAGGTCATATAATACTTTCAACCGCTCAACGCGTACTTTATAGTGTTATAGACTGAAAGTATTAATTTTTGATAATATATGTAATATTTATTATTACAATTTTTAAATACTTTCGGGTACAGTGATGAATCAGTTAACAGCGGAAGTAGGAGACAGTAGCACTCAGTCTTGTCATCGCGAGGGGTTTTTTGCGGCTGAAGCGATCTCCTGTCCAAAAACCAGGCTTAATCAAAGAAAGGAGATTGCTTCGCTCCGCTTGCAATGACACGTTTTTATGGCTATAACGTGCAGTTTTTTTCTGTTCATTTCTTCAGTGAGGAAAGCCGGGATTAAGGAACCATGCTTTTCCTTGATACTTTTTTGAATGAGCAAAAAAGTATCCAAAAAACTCACCCTCCTACGCATAAAGCTTCGGAAGGGCAGGCCGGCTACGAAAACTAAGGCTTCAAATTGAAATCATACTCCGGCAAAGAAAAAAACTCGGTTCGCAAAACCCGCGAACCTTCAGACAGGTTTTTCTTCGAAAACTCCTCCGCATGATTTCAATTTAAGCGAAAGCCTTACTTTTCTAAGGCCGGAGATTGAGTCTCGTCGTACATCTGGGTTTATGTCATAGACATGCCTTCGGCGATATCCAAAGAATGAAAGGAGATTCGGATTGAATATGGATAAAAAGAATCGAGCAGATTTAAATTCTTGCCAAGGTTAATCTCGTTCCGTTCGCTCCACGGCGGAACGAAGAGCCAAATTCATTAAAGCGGGAATATACACTCCCTTAGAGCATTAATGAAAGAAAATGCCAGGCACTTCTCACTTCTCACTTCTCACTTCTCACCCTGAATTTCTTTAAGCTTCGAAAGCGCTCTTTCATTCAAATTTTCGAACAGTTCTTTGGTGATGTCGCCTACCGTATATTTTAAATGAAGCCAAACGATGTAGGTGGCCATCACATCCTCATGACAGTAATGCTCAATTTGGGCTAAGTCTCCGCGCCGGAACATTTCGAGCACTTCACTGCCTTCGCCGGTTTGTTTGAAGGGAATGTTGATGAGATGCCCCAGGTGCTTGAGCTTGGGCCAGGAGCTTGCGCCGTAATTACTGAATTCATCCAGTAAATCCACATTATGATCACTGTAGCGGTATTTTATTTCACGATGATTCAAGCGTCTCGGTAACTGCAATCCATGTTTCATTGCGCGATAGGTGAGCAGCGGCAGGTCAAAGCCACGTCCGTTATGATGAATCACCCCGAAATCTTTATACGTGCCCAAGGCATCAAACAGAACTTTCAATCCTTCTTTTTCATCCTTGCCGTGCCAGCCCACTTTTTTCCTGGGCATGCCGTTGTTTTCAATCCACAGCCCCACCCAGGAGATCATTTGGTGATACATGGGCGGAAGGAAGGTTGATTTTCCCGGGGCTAACTCTTCGCAGGCCTGAAGCAGAAATTCATCATCATCCTCAACCGGATTTTTAACAACCAGCCTCGCAAACTCAAAATCAGGTATCGTTTCTACATCAAATACAAAAAACATGATTATTCAGTCATTTCTCCTGCTAAATTCCGGTTAAACTGCTTGCTGACATCCTGTTTATCAGGGTATTGAGCCAGAAGATACATTATTTTTGTAAGCGTTGCTTCGGTGGTCATATCACGGGCACTGAGCGCACCAATTTCAAGCGCTTTTTGTCCGCTTTCATAATTGGAGAGATCCACGGAATCGTAAGCGGCCTGCGAGGTGATGATGAGCAGAATTTCCTGGTCAATTAATTTTTTGAAAAAAGGGAGCAGGCTTTGCTTTCCGTGAATGGGGAAATTGCCGCTCCCGAAAGCTTCAATAACCAAGGCACGAATGTTACTGAAATCCATTCTTTCGAGGAATTTGGGATCGAGATTGGGATAAATCTTGAGTAAAAAAGTTTGATCAGAGAACCGGGGAATGACTTCCAATCTTTGGGAGGATTTGCTGATACCATTTTTCATCTCAATGTTCAGCCCGATTTCGGCCAGCGGCGGGTAATTGGGTGAAGCAAAAGCATCAAAATCACCAATACTCATTTTGGTAGAGCGATTTCCGCGGTACACAAAATCGTTAAAGCAAATGGCTACCTCGGGCAGCGGCATGGTGGCCATCTCGATGGCGTTAACAAGATTGCGGCGGGCATCACTGCGAAGATTGCTCATGGGAACCTGGCTTCCGGTAAAAATAACCGGCTTGCCCAAATTTTGAATAGCAAAGGAAAGGGCGGAGGCAGTGTAAGCCATCGTATCGGTGCCGTGAAGAATCACAAATCCATCATACTGTTCATACTTTTCTTCAATAAAAACAGCCAGTTCCGCCCAGTGCTTTTGGTTGATGTCTGAGCTGTCGCGAAAGGATAACTGCTCCATTTCAATGTCGGCGATTTCAGAGAGTTCGGGAATTTCGCGGCGAATGAGCTCACCCCACTTATCCGAATTCAAAGTGGGCTGGCCGCCGCTGATATCCATCGCAATGGTGCCGCCGGTCTGAATGAGCAGAATTTTTTTCATAAATGTTTAGTGCTGTTCTTTACCTGATCTTATCTCGTTCAAATATAGCCACATATGAGACAAAATAAATAGCTTTGAAATGTTGTTTTCCGGTATAGCCTTTCCTTCGATGTTGAGATACAATCACCGTTAGCAAATGATTTGAAATTAGCTACCAAGCCAAATGAGCAAGAACAAGTCCCATCCTTGGAGGGGATGATTCTGAGCGTTCAGCGAAGGATCTGGGGTGGGTTGGGATGATCTTAAATCTCGGGAGTTAAGGCGAATTGCTCCATGGAACCCACCCCGGATTAAACTGCTGAACGCAGTTCAATCGTCCCCTCCAAGGATGGGACTTATTCCTTGCCGGTTTGTTAAAATAGAGAACTGACCTGACAGCGTGCCAGTGGCTTTCTGGTTCCTGTCAGTGTCTTTAACAACAACGCTATCAGGTCCCGAAGGCTTTCGGGACGCTTACAGGTTGTTTCTTATTTAACCGATAGCCTCTACAATTCCTTTTCTGCGGTAGCTTCGGTTCGAATGGTGGCAGCCAGGGTTTCAAAAGCCTCAGATTTTGTAAGATAGGCCGCGGCGCCTGCCTTCATCATTTCCCGGGCAAACTCCTCATCTTCGTAGGATGACAAACCGATCACTTGAATATCGGGAAGGGTACTTTTTATTTTTTGGGTCGCCGTAATGCCATCCAACTTTGGCATCGTAACATCCATAACAATAATATCGGGTGATGTTTCTTTTGCTAATTTCAGGGCTTCATCCCCGTCAGAAGCTTCCGCTACCACTGTTAAATCGGTCTCTTCCTCCATCCGTTTTCGTAATCCCTCGCGTACAATCTGGTGATCATCGGCAATCAAAATCTTGATCTTTTGGTTCGTTGAGGCTTGTTCGGATGAAGTATTTTTTGATACACCATTTTTTTCATTCGCACTTTCTTCACCTTTTAGAACAGGAACGGTTAAGGTCACTCGGGTTCCTTTTCCCGGTTCGGAATCTATGTCCATATTTCCGTCCAGAAAGTCCATTCTTTCATAAATACTAAACAGTCCAAAACCTTTGTCCAACGACTCTTTATTTCTTTCATCCGGATTAAATCCCGGGCCTTCATCTTCAACCATCACCTGTACCTGATCACCTTTTCGCGTGATCGTTATTTTTGCTTCACTAACACCGGCATGTTTTACCACATTAAACAGCAGTTCCCGTGTTGATCGTACAAGGGTAGATCGCACTTCTTCATTTAGTGGTTTGGGCTGATGGTCGGTTTCTTCAACGATCACTTTCAGATCATGTTTTGCCATCTTTTTTGCTACCCATTCGATGGCCGACTTCAAGTCCTCATCTTCCAGTGATGTTGGCGGCTTCAATTCACTCATAAGCTCCCGGGTATAGACGATGGCATCATCCACCAGCTTTATGACCTCTTCCAACTCGGGATTTTTATCTTCCTTCTGCAGCATAGAAACTTTCATTTTGCAAATAGCCAGTAACTGCCCCAGGTTATCATGAAGGTCGTTGGCCAGCCGGTGGCGTTCCTGCTCTTCGGTTTTGCTTAACTGCATGGCCAATGAACGAAGTTGGTTTTGATAGGAAAGCAGGGAAGCTGTTCGTTCTTCCACTCGTTCTTCCAGCGTTTCATTCAGCGCTTTAAGCTTCTGCTCGGCCCGCTTTTGTTCCGTAATGTCGCGCGCTATTTTTGATGCACCTATGATTTGGCCATTATGGTCTTTCACGGGTGAAATGGTCAAAGAAACCTGAATCGAACTTTTATCTTTGCGCTGACGTACCGTCTCAAAGTGATCAACCTTCTCACCATTTTTGATTTTCCCCAGAATCATATCCTCTTCATCAAGCCGTTCTTCCGGAATGATCATAGTGATGATTGCCCTACAGCCTCTTTGCTGGTGTAGCCGAACAAGCGGCGGGCAGCATCGTTCCAGCTCATAATAATGCCATTCAGGTTTTTACTGACGATAGCATCATCCGTGTCGCTGATGATAGCACTTAGTAATGCATCAGACCGGCTTTTTTGTTTTTTATCGGTGATATCATTAAAAAGAATAGCTACTTTTTGATCGCCCGGTTCGCCGACAGGGAAGGCATGAACATTAAACCAGCAATCGATAGGACTAAGATAATCATCAAAGTGAGTCGCTTCGCCGGTGAGAGCTACTTTGCCGTATCTTTCAATCCAATACTCTTCCAATCCGGGAATAAGATCGCGAGCATTTAGGCCCACGGCGTCTTCAACGTTCAGCAACTTCTTAAAGCTTGCATTCACTTCTAAAATACGATAATCGTAAGGCTTGTTATCGTCGTCAAACAGAACTTTAATAATGCAAAAGCCCTCATCCATTGAACTGAATAATGAGCGATATTTTTCCTCATTTCTTCTCAGCGTCAGCTCGGCATGTTTTCGTTGAGTGATGTCCATGCAGATGCCGATCATTCCCTTTGGCCGGCCTTCTTCATTGTGAATCACTTTTCCCTTGCCCGCCAGCCAGATAACCTCCCCGTTGTTACGCACCCATCGATGCTCTATTTCATAGGGAATATCCTCATCAATCGATTCTTGTATCTTCGCTTGCACAGGCTCACGATCATCAGGGTGAACGTAGCCAATAAAGCTTTCAAACGTAGCGTCAAACTCACCTTGTTCCATACCGTGGATGGCCTCAAGGTTTTGTGACCAGGTGACCGTATTGCTTTTCATATCCCACTTCCAGATGCCAATACCGGCCGCTTCAAGAGCAAATTGTTCCTTTGACAACAATTCTTTAGGTGTATCCACTCGAAAAATTATTCCTTTTGAAATTATCTGCCTTAACGCGTGGAGCGGTAAGCATTTTCCCTTAGTGTCATCCCGAACGAATGTGAGGGATCTCAAACGCTGATACCGCTTTTATTTTAATCCAAGCAACGGCCTCTATTGCATTTGAGATCCCTCTTCCCCAAAAAGCGGGTCATCGGGATGACATTTGGAGTAAAAATAAGAATTTCAACCGCTCCACGCGTTACATTAATTATGAAAGTTCTTCTTAAAAAACAAGTGATGATAAGTAACGTCTTTTAAACCATTGTATTTTTAAACGTAAGGAAAACACGTTTAGCCGTTACCGTTTAAAGTAAAAAATATGAGTTCGAAAAGCGGCGCTTGGGTGAACAATTTCTGAAAGCTGATTAATGATTTGCTATTTACCCTTTGAAATGCCATCAACTCTCTCTATCTTTTGCTGTGCATTGGTTTCCGTCTCAATAAGTGGGACGAATTAAAAGGGAATCCGGTGAAAAGCCGGAGCATTCCCCGATGCTGTAAGTTCTTCAGCACATAAATATAAAATATGTGCAGTTTTTGATTCTAATCTGTTACCACTGTCCGATTGCTGTCGAACGGGAAGGTTGTCAAAAACGGAACGAGCCAGAAGACCTGCCATTGCAGGGGAGCTATTTCGCTCCCCACATTCGTAGCTTTCGGGAGAAAAGCGAAGAATAAATGTCGCCCCGAATGCTCGGGACGTGTTTATACCTTCCTTCTTGATATCCCAAAGGTGCGGGTGATGAATTAAATCATCATTTGTAACCTAATATATCAATCATGAAAATTTCAAAAGTAATCTTACCGGGTCTTTTGGTTCCGGTGCTTTTCCTTGGGCTGATCACCCCGTCATCGGCCCAAATAAAAATTGATACATCAAAAGTGTATAAATTGGGTGAAGTGATCATCAGCGCAAGTAAATATGAACAGTCCCCGAGGTCGGTGGGGCGCAATGTAACTGTTATCACAAGCGAAGAAATTCGTCAATCCATTTATACCAGCGTAGCCGATTTGCTGGCCGATCAGCAGAGTATTCACCTGATCGGCAACGGACAAACCCCCGGTTCACTCCAGCAAGGGTTTATCCGCGGATCGAATTCCAATCACGCCGTAGTGATGATCGATGGTATTCGAATCAGCGATCCTTCAACGGTTAATAATTCTATCGACCTGTCTGAATTGTCTGTTACCGGCATTAAGCGTATTGAAATTGTCCGCGGCTCGCACAGCACGCTTTATGGTTCTTCGGCCATCGGCGGAGTTATAAATATCATCACTAAAAAACGCGGGACTCCCGGCCTTAATGCCAATTTATCAACGCGGCACGGGCGATTCGGTGAAGGCACCTATTCAACTGCTAATAGTTTATTTGCCAATTATACCATCGGCAATGGGTTTTATGCTAACTTGGGCATTTACCAGCAGTTTACCAACGGCCTGGATGCCACGATTGATACGGTTAGCAATCCCAATATTTATAATCCACAGGATGACGACAACTTTAACAAGCTGGATTTGGTGGGAAAAATCGGCTTTAAGACGGAGCGGCATGATCTGTACGTTTCATACCGGAAAATACATCAAAAAATAGAAGCCGATGCCGGCGCTTATCGCGATGATGATAACCTCTTTACCGATTTTAATCGCGATCTTTTTAGCTATGGCGCGGGGACTGAGTTATCTCCCAATCTAAGTTTGCAGTTAAGCGGCGCTTATTCCGATTTGCAACGCGATATTGTGAATGATTCTTCAGTAGTAAGTCCCGATAGGCAATACGACGGCAGCTACAACGAAACCAACGCCAAAGGAAGCCTCTGGAAGAATGAATTAAGGGCTACTTTTAAGGGTGATGGCCTGCGGCTGGTGGCGGGAGCGCTGGCTTCGCGTCAAACCATGAGCACCCGGAATTATGTGTACAGCCGCTCGCAATTTGGCGTTTATGAATCAACGGTAGATCTTGATTCCTTAAACCTTCGAGAAATTATTTACAGCGGCTACCTGCATAGCAGTTTTAGCGGAGGATTAATCTCCGAAAGCCTGAACCGGTTTTCACTGGTTTTGGGGGGACGCTATGTTCGCCATAATGCATTTGGCTCTCATTTTACTTACGAAATAAACCCTAAATATCAGCTGGGTGAATCATCACTCATTTACGGCGCCATTACTTCAGGATTTAACGCACCTTCACTCTACCAGCTTCATTCACCCGCACGGGGATTCGGGGCTTATACTTCGAGAGGCAATGCTCATTTGGATCCCGAGGTTTCCATCTCTTATGAGTTGGGATGGAAACAACAGATAAGCGAAGCATTGTCTTTTGAGCTGGCGCTATTTCAAACTAAAGTCAGCAATGTGATTGAATATGTTTATTTATGGAATAGCTCCACTCCGATAGCCGATCTTAGCGGTGCTGATTATTTAGGTGATACGTACATCAACCTTTCCCAACAAAATATCAGAGGGATAGAGGTTTCCGTTTCAGCTAACGCAGGGCCTAAGCTTTCTTTGAACGGAACGGCTTCATTCATAAAATCAGAGCTTTCTTTTAGTCCCGCTGACGTGAATGAAAATTACACCGGCGGACATCATGTGCAGCTTTTTGAAAGCGGCAAATTTGTGACGGGTAAGCAGGTGATAGAAGGCTTGTCACGACGTCCGTTTGTGAATGCTTCTGTGAGCGCGGCTTACCGGGTTACGGATGTTTTAAGTTTCGAAGTAGATTCTCGCTTTGTCGGTTCGCGTGATGATGTCTTTTACGCGAGCAACCTTGGCCCTTTCGGAGCCCTGGATCGCACCGAAGTTTCGGCTTATAATATTACCGATTTGAGCGCCCGCTACCGAGTTACCGGTCATTTTTCAGTTATTGGTAAAATAGAAAACATCTTTGATACTGATTATGTAGAAATCAACGGTTACAAAACGAGGGGGAGAGGATTTTTTGTGAAGCTGAGGTATGAGTTATAAAGCTAAATAGCCACGGAAGTACCGAGGCACTAAATTTCGTGCTTTAGGGACGACCCACAAATTGGTTCTAGAGCGTCCCAGATTCAAAGTCTTCCTTATATTTTTAAGTGCTACACGGAGGAATACTTAAAAAAAGTGAGCTCCGTAGGCGTCAAAAAAGGCTCCGTATGGGCTCCGCTTAAAAAGAGGATTGCTCCGTATCATCTCCGTACCAAGTCTGTACCAACTCCGTACCAACTCCGCTTAGCTAAGACGGAGATGGATAGGTTTTGGTATTTCTTTGAACTGCTAATAAACCCTCAGGTTTTCAGAAACCCTGAGGGTTTTGGCTTTAAAACATTTTTTCTCTAAAACCCCCTTTGACCACCTTTTGACGATGTTTCGGCGTTCTTTTGATTTTGCTTTGATGAAGCCCGAAGAAGGTCGAAGCATGGTACGAAGAAGGCCGGATGAATATTGAAAGCCGGATCGCTAAACCGGCTTACAACAGTTATTAAAAAATTAGGCTATGAGCGTTATCTTTTTATCAAAAAATTTGAACAGCCGTAATAAAAATTGGTACAAAAATGTAGTGCTGGATTTGGGGAATTTGTCTTAGAAAATGAGTGGCAATTAATTGTGGATAACTTGTTGAAAAGACAAAAAAATACCCCCAAAGAGCGCCTAAAGTAATAATAACGGTCAAATGAAGTTATTTAATAGAAGAATGGTATTATTAGAAATTCTTAATATTTCGCATTTTTTGATCCTGATTTAATGTTTTAAATCTTAGTTCATTCGATGAGAAAAGCAAGATGTGGATAACTTGTAGAATTTGTGGAAAAGTTTTACTTGCTACACTCGGCAAGTCTTCCTTATTTATGTTTGCAAAAGGTCACAAAAGGAGTGATTTGCCTTGAGTAAATCAAAAAAATTATTAAAAACAAGAACTAAAGAAAGCGGAGTTCGTCAATGAAATTTACACGATTTTATACTAAAGATAAGTGGGACAGTCCATTTGAAAATACAAAGTTTGAAAGCCGGAAATCGGAGATTAAAAATCCCGATGGGTCACTGGTATTTTCCATGGATAAAGTGATTGTTCCTGAATCATGGTCCCAGGTATCAACCGATATTATTGCACAAAAATATTTTAGAAAGGCGGGAGTTCCTAAAGAGACGAAAAAAATTAAGGAAAAGGGCGTTCCCGCGTGGCTGCAAGCTTCCGAAGCGGATGAAAAAGCAATGAAGGCTGTTGCTGAAGATGAGCAGTACAGCAGCGAGCACGACAGCCGGCAGGTATTTCATCGTTTGGCAGGCTGCTGGACTTACTGGGGCTGGAAGCACGATTATTTTGATTCGGAAAAGGACGCAAAAATCTTCTACGACGAACTCTGCTATATGCTGGCGAATCAAATGGCGGCTCCCAACAGTCCGCAGTGGTTTAACACGGGCTTGCACTGGGCATATGGAATTAACGGCCCTTCGCAGGGACACTATTTTGTAGATGGCAAAACGGGCGAGCTTAAGAGATCCAAAGACGCATACACTCATCCCCAGCCTCACGCATGCTTCATTCAGAGTATTGAAGATAACCTGGTGAATGAAGGCGGCATTATGGATTTATGGGTACGCGAAGCACGCCTTTTCAAATACGGATCGGGAACCGGAAGTAACTTTTCAAAAATCCGCGCTGAAGGCGAGCCTCTGAGCGGGGGAGGAAAATCATCCGGGTTGATGAGTTTCCTGAAAATCGGCGATAAAGCGGCCGGCGCCATTAAGTCGGGCGGAACGACACGCCGGGCAGCCAAAATGGTAACGCTGGATTTAGATCACCCCGATATTGAAGAATATGTGAACTGGAAAGTGCGCGAGGAGCAAAAAGTAGCTTCCATCGTCGCGGGATCAAAAATGCTTGAAAAGCATCTCAAAAATATCATCAAACTGTGTAATAAGCCCGTTGAGATAGAGGGGCGCACCTTCAATGGTGCCGTCAGCCGCGATCCGTTGAAAAACAAGGAGCTCGGCATGGCGATTAAGCAAGCCAAAAGAGATCAGGTGCCGCTGAATTATGTGGAACGGGTGATTCAGCTTGCCGCTCAGGGCTTCACCGATCTCAAGTTTGATACTTACGATACAGATTGGGACTCAGAGGCTTACAATACGGTAAGCGGACAAAATTCTAACAATTCAGTTCGCGTGCCAAACGGTTTTATGCAGGCAGTGAAGGATGATAAAGAGTGGAATTTGTATTGGCGAACTGAAAAGAAAGATGCAGCCAGGGAAGGGCGGGAGCCAGTGCCTTCAAAAACGATTCCGGCCCGCGATCTTTGGGATGATATTTCATACGCGGCCTGGTCGTGTGCCGATCCGGGGGCGCAATATCATGATACGATTAATGAATGGCATACGTGCCCCGAAGACGGCCCGATCAACGCGAGTAATCCATGTTCGGAGTATATGTTTTTGGATAACACCGCTTGCAACCTGGCTTCATTAAACTTAATGAAGTATTTCAAGACCGAAGATTGCAAGGAATTTGATGTAGAGTCGCTTCGAAATGCATCACGCCTCTGGACCGTTGTGCTCGAAATTTCTGTGCTGATGGCTCAGTTTCCGTCTAAAGAAATCGCCGAACTTTCTTATTTATATCGAACGCTCGGCTTGGGCTACGCCAATATCGGCGCCGCTTTAATGGTTCAGGGCGTTCCCTACGACAGCCCCAAAGGCTGCGCTATTGCCGGCGGATTGACCAGCCTGATGCACATGAAAGCGTATGCCACCAGTGCTGAAATGGCTGAGGAGCTCGGTACTTTCGAACGCTTCGAAGCTAACAAAGAGCATATGCTGCGGGTGGTTCGCAATCACAAGCGAGCGGCTTATAACGTGGATCCCGGTGAATACGAAGGCCTGACGATCAAGCCTATGGGCATTGATGCGAATGAATGTCCCGATTATTTGCTGAAGGCGGCGCGAAAAGCTTCTGACGAAGCGGTGGAAATGGGTGAAGAGCATGGTTACCGAAATGCGCAGGTAACGGTGATTGCCCCAACCGGTACCATCGGCTTGGTGATGGACTGCGATACTACCGGCATTGAACCTGATTTCGCGCTGGTTAAATTCAAGAAGCTGGCTGGCGGCGGTTATTTCAAAATCATCAACCAAAGTGTACCAAGGGC
>DASSAY010000042.1:0-6126 GCA_035699185.1 Balneolaceae bacterium
TTATTGCTAAGCATGATGAATGAGGTTGGGAATATCGTGCCGAACAAGGAATACGAATGATGAGTGAATAGGGTGAGATCTTCAGCTCATTCGACTTAGCTTAAGCATTCATCCGGCGTCAAGCCCAGAACCCGGATGAAAACCTTGTTCAATATTCTGCGGTTCCTGAGCCTCCTATACCACAATCTTTTAATCAGAAAGCCATGTCAATACCCGAATACTACCAAACGGTGATGCCCTACCTGATTTTGGATGATGCATCAGCCTTTATTGCCTTCGCCCAAAAAGTTTTCGGTGCCGAACAGAAGATGAATCACAAAGGTGATGACGGGGAAACCAGTCACGCGGAAATCGTGATTGGCGACAGTACCATCATGATTGGCCAGAGCAACGGACAATGGCAGCCACAGCCCGCGGGACTTTATATTAATGTTGATGATGCAGATGAATCCTACCAAAAAGCACTGGATGAAGGCGCGGAATCGGTTATGGAGCTTTCAAACCAAGATTACGGGCGCAGTGGCGGGGTAAAAGATGCCTGGGGAAATACCTGGTGGATTACTTCACCGATAAAATGATGAGTAAGATGCTATAAAATATTTTTATGAAAACAACCAATTATTACAACACCTTTATCGAAATTGCGCCGGACTGCCCGGTTGATGTAGCGGAAATTCCACCGCAACGAAAAAATAAAACGGCCGTTCGCCTCCAGTACGAAATGGTGGCAAATCATCCTTATGAATATACTTCTGATGATGTGATTTTTGATGTTTTTGCCTTTAAACGAGAAATTCCTTCAACCCAGAAAGAAGCAAAACGAGAACAATTTTTTTCAAAGGGACGAGCATGTCTTCGTTCATCAGCGCTTGGTAAACGGTATGGCTGGGGCATTCACTTTGATGCCGATGGGAAAATAGCTCTTTATGGAGTGGGGGCGAACGAATATGCCGGTTTTATGAATGATAAAAATCTTGAGCACTTACAAGCAATGCGTTCTCGACGAGCGTGAATGTAGGTCGGGTATCTTGCCTGACACCCTGTAAATTATGGCTGATTAAATAATTGGCGGGCAGGATGTCCATCCTCAGAACATATCTCCCTGGCTGTCATCACCGCTTGATTTTGGAATCTTTAAATTAGTTCCTATTTCTTCATTCAGTTTTTCAATAAAATGAGCAGCCAGTTTAGGAGATTCCCGCTCCTCATTCTGGTGCACAAAAAAATGGATGTTCTGCAAGCCTTCACCCAGCCATTTTTTTAACCGCAAAGTCCAATCATCCAGACGTGCATAATCAGTGGGGTGATTGGCGCCCACGTACCGAATAAAAGCTTCGTTATTGGTAAGGCGCATGTGCATCAAATCTCTTTTCCCTGCCGTATCTACGATGATATTTGCCACATTATTTTCTTCCAGGAGAGCATGCAAATCTTTGGCTACACTCTCATCATTAAACCAGTCGGGATGACGAAATTCTACAGCCAGCGGAAACCCTTGCGGCCAAAATTCTACAAAATCACTGACCCGGTCAAAATACTTGGGAGCAAACTTATCGCGCAGCTGCAAAAAGCTCGTACCCAGTTTATCCTGGAAATGCGAAATGCTGTTTAGAAAATCCTCGGTCGCCTCCTTGATGTCCGAAAGCCACTTCCGGTGGCTCACCTGTTGGTTCACCTTTGGAAAAAAGCGAAATTCATCCGGTACTTTTTCGCACCAGGATGAGATTTGATCAGCCGGAAAATTCCGGTAAAAAGTGGCATTCAATTCAACCGCATTAAATTGTGAAGCATAATATTCCAGCTCATCTTTCGTCCCCCGCGGGTAAAATCCTTTTAACTCCTGTCGGTTCCATTTCGCACATCCCACATAAATTTGTGGCTTTCCTGATGCCCCAAAGTTTGAAAGAACCTTTTTTGTTTCCGGATGATCATCCGGGAGCGAAAAATTAACGGTGTCAGGCTTTTCTACACGACCAAATTTCATAAAGCTGTCGAATGATTGATTAATGGTGAAATGAGTGAATTATAGAAAGCATAAATGATGAATTTTCATTCCCTTGTTGCTTTTCTCTGAAGCGATTTTCCGTTTTCCGCCCATCGCCATTGGTCCAGAATCATCGCGATTCTCGGGCCCATACCGTCGGCATATACCGGCGGATAAGTGGCTAACAGGTAAAACCATTGGCCTTCATTTTCGCCCAATGCCAAAAAACCGCTTCGGCCTTCCCCCAAGTTATAAACAGCCTCAGCCCACGAAAAGCCGGTTGAATCTACCGGGTTGCCTCCCGCTTGCCGGGTGATCTTTCGTGCTTCTTCTTCATTTATTTCAGGTGAAAAGGCAAAGATGGTAAGCCGGGCA
This sequence comes from Balneolaceae bacterium, assembly GCA_035699185.1. Lineage (GTDB taxonomy): Bacteria > Bacteroidota > Rhodothermia > Balneolales > Balneolaceae > Fodinibius. The sequence continues at coordinate 2,360 of DASSAY010000042.1, forward strand.
TCCTTGTTGATTCGTCCTCCGAATGCCGCAATAATGTGGATAGCCTTTCCGGTTTCAAAACTCGCGGTGTCGATTATCATTTCAACGGGAATGTAAGTAGAAAAATGTATGGGGAAATTCTCGGGAGATTCCAGTAAATACATGTTCATACTTTCAGGCATGCCTTCGACCATCAATTCTGTTTTTAAAGTATCGGGACGACTGGTGGCAAATTCCTTTGCATCTTTGTCTGAAACCCTGCAACTTATCAACATTGAAATTAGTAAAAAGGGAAGAAATACTTTCATTTAAGAATGTTTTGGTTTTGCCTGTTCCGCTGACTATAAACTTAAAAGTACATAAAATGGAAAACAAACCGCTGATCATTGAACAAACATTAGCTGCTTCTGCTGAAAATGTCTGGAAAGCCATCACCCAAAAAGAACAAATGGATCAATGGTATTTTAGCATTTCATCATTCAAGCCTGAAGTGGGCTTTAAGTTTCAGTTTGAAGGTGGTGATGAAGCAAAAAGCATCCATTTATGTAAAGTTATTGAAGTGATACCGGGTAAAAAACTGGCCTACACGTGGCAGTACGAGAAGGTTGAGGGGATTTCTGTGGTGACTTTCGAATTATTTGCCGAAGGCGACAAAACAAAGGTAAAGCTAAGCCACAGTGGATTGGAAACTTTCCCGGACGATAATCCTGATTTTTCGAGAGCCAGTTTTGCTGATGGCTGGGCTTATATTATTGGAACATCACTCAAAGAATTTGTTGAGAGCCGGTAAAGAGCTGTGATGACATTATAAGCCAAGCCGCAAACCTAATTTTGGAATCAGCATGTTGGTATTTGATTCGATTTGCTCAAAAAGAATGCCGCTTGTCGTTGGACGGATTGAATTTTCTGCCAGGTAATCGGCTTCTGAACCGAAGAGATATCGTACCCCCACATTAAGCGATAGCGTACCCCCGGAATCCAATCCTTCAAAAACCACAATATCAACCCCCGCACCCACTCCATAGCTTAAAGCAAAAGAATCGAAGGTGGATGAAGTGAGGATCTGCCCATCATCAACAATTGTGATAAGCCCGTCATCACCAACAATGGCATCACTTTCAATGAAAACATCCGAACGAAGGTATTTGAAGCCAAGCAGGAGATCAATATATGGAGAGATTTTTCCTTGAAGCGGAAGTACGCGAGCAACCAGGTGGGTCATTAAAATGCTGTTGCCCGTTTCAATATCAACAACCGAAAGGCCTGATGCCGGAGTATTTCCATTAGGGTACCTGATCTCCAGATAATTGTCGAAACCATAATTCAGCCATCCTATTTCTGTGGTGAGCACCAGCGGCCAATTGGGTGTTTTTCCGCCAAAAGATAACAATATTCCGGGAATAGGATGGCCAAGATTCTCTCCAAAGGCTCCTTGCGCGAAGCCCCAAACCATACTTAGCTCGGTCCGTACTTCTTGTTTTTGTTGGGCCTGGACCAAACTATTACCGGCAAAGATCAGTAATATAACGGATAGCAAAACTCTCTTGCTCATGGCAACCGGATTTTTATAAACACTCTCTTAACTATTTGTAATTTATTAAACTTAACGTACTTTACTTTAGATAAGTTCCTCTTTTTGCAAAGAACTGTAGGACAGGCATCTGCCCGTCTGAGGAAAGAAGTTAAGCCAGTAGAAGATCAGGTTACCTGCTTCATACATCCTAACTCATAAATCGCTAATCCTTGTTCTTAAATCTATCTTTGTCGGATAAAATGCCCGACCTACAGCTTTTCTAAAACCTTATTAATCTGTCTGATTTCATCCCGGTTCACCGTATGTCCCATTCCGGGATATATTTTTTCATTCACATCCGCCTGCATCTTTTCAAAAATGGCCGCTGTTTCATCAACCCGTTCTTCTGGAATGTGGGGATCGGAATCGCTGCATCCGAGAAAAACGGGAGTTCTTTCGAGTGAGCCTTGGTAAAGATCCGCCTCGATTTCTTGCCCGATCAACCCACCGCTCAGCCCAAAAACGCCCCCAAATTTTTGGGGATGACGGGCTGCGAACTCTGCGGTGAGGCAGGCGCCTTGCGAGAAACCCAATAGGACAATTTTTTCAGATGGAAAATTTGCTTTATTCAGTGAAATAATTGCATCATAAATAGCTTGGAGCCCGCTTGAAATTCCCGGTTCATTCATTGTTTTCGGTGCCATAAACGAACGTGGATACCAGGTATAATTACTTGCTTGAAGCGCACGGTAGTGAATATCATTTCGTTCTATCTGATTAGCGAACGTCAACATACTTTCGGCTGTGGCGCCGCGTCCGTGAATTAAAATCATTGCTACCTGGGCTGAATTTATATCAGCCCCGCCGGTAATAATCTTTTGATTTTGATGTGGGCCTTTAAAAGGCTGATCGGGATCAATTCGAAATAAAGACATAGAATAGTTGTAAAGGTGCCAGGCACTTGGCAAGTGTCCGGGCACCTGTGGCGTATTTATTATAGTTTAATCGTCGGTAGCGCGGCTTCAATGGCTTTCCGCTGTGGTTCATGCCAAGGGGTAAGTTCAAGCTTTTCGGCCTGATCTTCATCAGGATCAGCATTTACAAAATAACCTGGGCCATCAGTGGCCATTTCAAAAAGTACTCCGGCCGGCGTGCGGTAATAAACCGATTTAAAGAAATGACGATCTATAATTTGGGTGGGCTGAAGTCCGAAGGCTATCACTTGCTCACGCATGGCCGCCAGGTCTTCTTCATCCTTAGCCTGGAAAGCCACATGATGAACAATTCCCGCGCCGTTCAATCCTTGTTTGGGTTCCACTTTGTCAACAATTACATAACGTCCCAAAGCGCTCGCCGCCCGGTAAAGCGTTGATTTTCCTGCTGTTTCAGTTTTAGAAAACCCCAAAATGGAAGTGAGAATTTCTTCCGTTTCATCGGTGCGGTCAAGTTGAAGCGTTGTGCTCCAGAATCCGCGAATGCGATGCTCTTTAGGCACAGGTGATTTTGGCCAGTCCTTTAAATCACCGGCACCCATATCATCAGAAACAAGGTGAAGCTGAAGCCCGTCCGGGTCTTCGAAGGAAAGCCCTTTTCTGCCAAAATGTTCGGATGGTTTATAGGTAATTTCCAGTTCACTCAAACGCTCCTGCCAAAAAGAAAATGAATCTTCGGGGACAGCCAGAGAAACAGCAGTTGCTTCACCCGAGCCCGGTTTTCCCTTTCGCGCACCCGGCCAGGGGAAGAAAGTCAGGCTGGAACCGGGACGTCCTTCCGAATTGGCATAAAAAAGATGATAGTTGGTAGGATCATCCTGGTTGACCGTTTTCTTCACCATGCGCATCCCCAGTTTCTTTACATAAAAATCGTAGTTCTGCTGGGGACTACCGGCAACGACCGAAATATGATGTATTCCTCGATATTCAGACATAACTAATTGGTTAATTAATAATGTAAATTCCTATTTAAAAACTATTTATGAAGCCCTTTTTTGTTGAACTTCGTCCATAAAAGGATAATCAATATAGCCTTCTTCACTGCCGCCATAAAACGTATCGCGATTAGGTTCGTTGAGTTCAGCATCCGTCTCAAAGCGCTGGGGAAGGTCGGGATTAGCCAAGAACAGGCGGCCGAAAGCCACTAAATCAGCCTTACCTTCTGCGATGGCTTCCATCCCTGATTCGCGGTCATAATTGGCGCTGGTAATAATGGTGCCTCCATAAATTTCACGGAAATACCCGGTCACATTTGCGAGATAATTCGGCTTATCGCTAATATC
>DASSAY010000043.1:0-7303 GCA_035699185.1 Balneolaceae bacterium
ATGACCGATGAAGCCCAAGAAGGCCGCGACGCTTTCCTCGAAAAACGGAAGCCGGACTGGGATGATTATCCGAAGATTGGGTAGAATTAAGATTAAAAACAATGAATCAACTGCCAAATATAGATAATGCAGTTATTGATCTGCGAAAACTGCGTGATTATTGCCTCAACCCTAACCACCCAGTAGGCAAACACAAAGCCCAAGTTCTAAATCGGTACTGGGGATTCAGCAGAGTGATGCAAAACTTTTGAAAGAAAAAATACTGAAGGTTTTGCCAAATACAGCGGCTTATAAGAAATCCACTGACGAATTTGGAACAAGATATACAGTTGATCTAAAAATTCGTATCTTTGAAAAAGAAGGAACCTTAATTACAGCCTGGATTATAAAATCAGATGAAGATTTTCCCCGTTTAATTACCTGTTATTTAAAAAGTTAAAAATCTTGATCGATGGAAAAATTTAAAAAGTTAGATACCGTAGCTCTTTTAACTGAACTTCCTTCAAAAAGCCTTTATAAAGGACAAGTCGGAACTATTGTTGAAAAGTTAGATGAAAAAACTTTTGAAGTAGAGTTCTGTAACAAAAAAGGTGAAACCATTACTATTGCCCCTCTAAAAAAAGAAGAACTGATGCTACTACATTTTGATTCGGTAACAGCATAAGTATTCCTTCTTACCCCAAAGCACCATTTCCTTCTGAAGCGTCTACCCCATTTCCATCCTCAATTTGGTAAGCTTCTGTTAATTCGGCAGGAAGTTTTTTGGTGGTTTTCGCTCCCAGTTCGCGAAGCATTTCTACCTGCCGAACCACATTGCCATGACCTGTGGATAATTGTCCCATCGCGGTTTCATATTCTTTCTGCGTTTGTTGAATACGCTCTCCTACTTTTAACAAGCTTTCGGCAAAATTGACAAACTTATCATACAATTTCCCGCCACGATCGGCAATTTCCATTGCGTTTTTGCTCTGGTATTCCTGCTTCCAGACGCTATCAATGGTCGCCAATGTAGCCAGCAGTGTTGAAGGGCTTACGATGACGATATTTTTATCGAAAGCCTCATAATACAGGCTGTTATCTTGTTGCAGAGCAATGCCGAAGGCAGATTCTATGGGCACAAACATCAACACAAAATCGGGACTGTTACCAGCGTAAAGCTGCTGGTAATTTTTGCCGCTCAGGTTTTTCACATGTCCACGCAGTGATGCGACATGCTGCTTTAAGGCTTGTAGGCTTTCTGTTTCATCATCAGCAGATACGAAACGTTCATAAGCCGTAAGCGAGACTTTTGAGTCAATAATAAGCCGTTTTTCATCGGGCAAATAAACCACCACATCGGGTTGAAGGCGCCGCCCGTCATCGGTGGTATGATGCTCCTGGATTTCATATTCGCGCCCCTTTGAAAGTCCCGATTTTTCGAGAATTCGCTGTAAAATCACTTCACCCCAACTGCCCTGCGTTTTTGCCTCACCCTTAAGTGCTTTTGTAAGATCATTGGCCTCTTTGGCCATCTTTTGGTTCAGTTCCATCAGGTTTTTCAGCTCCTGTTTCAGCGAACCGCGGGCTTCTACTTCATCCTGATGCGTCTCTTCCACTTTCTTTTTGAAGGCTTCCATTTTTTCGCCCAGCGGTTTTAGCAATTCATCCAGTTTTTCCTTGTTTTGCCGGGTGAATTTTTGAGACTTTTCTTCAAAAATCTTATTTGCCAAATTTTCAAACTCATCTTTGAATCGCTTTTGCAGATCCTGCATCTCCCCTTTTTGTTCATCTAAACGGCTCTTCAAATTTTTGTTTTCAATATCCCGCTCGGCCACCTTTTTTTCTGCCTCGTTGGCCCGTTGTTCCGACTTTTTCCGCTCTTCATCCGTTACTTCCAGCCGCTCTGTCAGGTTTTGATTCCGCTCTTCAAACCGTCCTGAATTGCTTTTATATTTAAAATGAGCGATGAAGTAACCCAGAACAAGGCCGATAAAAATATACAGAATGGTAAAAAACTCCATGGTAATTAGATTTAAATGGAAATTAACTGCTTTCCAAAAGATAAAAAGGGGGAGTGACAACGTGTTGTCAGGGTAAAAAATAAAGCCAACCTTTTTAATTTGTCTTAAATAATGTAGCGTTAAAAAGAGTGGGCTTCAAACAACTAATTAGAATTTCTCCTTTCGAAAGCCATCACTCAATGCGAGAAGGTTTGCATCACTCCTATTTAAAATATTTAAAAAAAATCGGAACACAATCACGTAATTTGATATAAAAGAACTAAAGGGAAAGACTAAAAAATTAATTAATCATAAAATCAAAGAGAAAGATTATGAAAGTGGATTCAAGCAAAGCATTTTGGGCAACAGTAACCGGTATAGCTTCGGGTTTAGCGATAGGCGTTTTGTTTGCACCGGATAAAGGAACAAAAACCCGCCAGAAAATCTCCCAGAAAAGTGATGATTATCTCAATGATATTAAAAAAGAGTTGAGTGATATCCGTAGCGATCTGAACAAAAAGGTTGATAAAACTAAGAAAGAAATGCAGGAGCTGGGGCAAAAGGGAAAGATGAAAGCCTCCGAAATGAAAAATGAGGCCAAAAACAAGGCCGCAGAAATGAAAGATGAAGCCAAAGCCACAGCCGCAGAAGTGAAAGCGGATGCAAAAGAAACAAAAGAGGACGTTAAAAAGAAATCAAAGAATATGTAAATTAGGACATTCTGTGTCCGGAAACTGATCGCGAAATAGAAAGTTTCTTCACTTTTTTGCAAGTTGGTGTAAAAAAATTTCTCACACCTTCTTTCTTTTTACTGATTTTTGATCAAATTACCGAGGTAGCAAAAAATGGCATAATACTTGATGTATCAATGTAAAACTAAGCAAGGGGGACAAATGGTACAATCAATTGAGTTAGAATGCACACCGGGACGTTCGAATCCGGATGATTTAATTTTAGATATCGTTGATGGAACGGTGTTGGAAAGTTACACAAAGCAGGGAACGGCCGTTCATTTTAATGACGAATATCATCGGCGGTGGAAGTATCCCCATTTAAACGAAAAAGCCTATCGCCGTGATCTACCTATTTTAAGAGAACGGATAATTGCCCTTCACCAAGATGGAGTTATTATTTACGGCTCGTGGTGACCATTCATTTACCTCATTTTGTTCAGTCTTCATTTGTCCTTTGATGGTGGGTGGCTTAAGTTTCAGGCAAACTTAATTCCTCATTTTTAACTGCTTCATGAAAGCTGACAGAACCTTCGAAAACCTCGTCGCCATCGTAAAAATTCTGCGCAAAGAATGTCCCTGGGATCGCAAACAAACGCACAAAAGCCTCAAAGATAATTTAATCGAAGAAGCCTACGAGGCGGTTGAAGCCATCGACAATGATGATTTTGATGAGCTCGAAAAGGAGCTGGGGGACGTACTGCTGCACGTAGTTTTTCACAGCAACATGGCCAGCGAAACGAATCGTTTTAACATAGGTGATGTGATTTTCTCTATCCAGGAAAAGCTGATAAGACGTCATCCCCACGTTTTTGGTGATGCTGTTGTAAATAATGAACAGCAAGTAGCCGAAAACTGGGAAAGCATCAAACTGAACGAAGGGAAAAGTTCGGTTTTGGAAGGCATTCCCAAGCATTTGCCCGGGCTCATCCGCGCGCAGCGGATGCAGCAAAAAGCAGGAAATGTGGGCTTCGACTGGCAGCATTCACCCAACGGCAAAAAACAAGTTTGGGAGAAACTGGAAGAAGAGCTTCAGGAATTTAAGGAAGCGCTGGAACAAGGAAACACGCAGAAAAGCCGTGAAGAATTTGGCGATCTACTGTTTTCGCTGGTAAATGTAGGACGCTTTTTCGATCTCAAGGCCGAAGACAGCCTTCGTTTAACCAATAAAAAATTTATCACCCGTTTTCAATTCATTGAACAATCGCTGCAAAAAGAGAATAAGAATATAGCCGAAACATCGCTCGAAGAGATGGATGAATATTGGGAAAAGGCAAAATCAATGGAGGAGTGATCTTCTCATCCGGCGACCCACCACCTGCTGCAAAGGACTTATACTTCTGATCATTAAAACAGGAGTATAATCCCTTAAAGCATTAGGAAATTTTATAATTTTTTATTAATTCCAAACGCTATTCATCTCACTTAGGTTAAATAAATGTAAAGATTCGTCTATCTATTGGGACAGTTCTACTTATCCCTGATTTTTACTTCATTAAATGATATATTTGACCCGCAATAATAGTTTATATCCAATCTTAAATTTCGGAGTATAGAATGGCTGAGAGCTTAAAGAAAGATATTGATTTAAGTCAGTACCCGCACATTAATAAAGGTCTGGAAGGTATCGTCGCCTTTACGACCACTAAAAGTTTTATAGACGGAGAAAAAGGAGAACTCATTTATGCAGGCTACAATATTGACACCCTGGCCGAAAATGCTACTTTCGAAGAAGTATGTTTTCTGCTTTGGCAAAACCGCCTGCCGAATAAATCTGAGCTTAATGAACTGAACAAGCAGTTGCAGGGTGAACGCGCCCTGCCCGATCCGGTTCTTAATTACATCAAAACAACTACAAAAACCGCTAAACCCATGTCGGTTTTGCGTACCGCTGTTTCGATGCTGTCTGATTTTCATGAAGTAAAAACAGATAAAAGCGAAGAGTTTCGCATCAACAAAGCGATTTCTATTGCCGCTAAAATTCCTACCATCATCGCTGCTTATGATCGCAGCCGAAATGGCAAAAATATTGTTTCGCCGCTCAATGAAAAAAGCACGGCTTTCAACTTTTTATATATGTTGAATGATGAAGAGCCGGGCGAGCAGGCCGAAAAAACGATGGACCTCTGCCTGGTGCTGCACGCTGAGCATGGCATGAACGCATCAACCTTTACCTGTCGCTCAATTTGCTCTACCGAGTCTGATATGTATTCCGCAGTCACCGGAGCTATCGGCTCTCTAAAAGGGCCTCTCCACGGCGGCGCTAACCAAGCGGTGATGAATATGCTGCTCGATATTGAAGAGCAAAACGCTGATCCTGTCGAGTACGTTAAAAATCGCTTAAAGAATAAAGAAAAAGTGATGGGTTTTGGACACAGAGTTTACAAAACGATGGACCCCCGCGCACGAATTCTACGCGGAATGTCGGAAAAACTTTCCGAAGAAACGGGACATGAATATTTGTACGAATGGTCAGAAGCTATTCTAAAAACCATGAAAGATGAAAAGGGAATTGACCCTAATGTCGATTTCTTTTCCGCCACGGTTTACTACTCTATGGGCATCAAACCGGATCTTTACACCTGTATTTTTGCCATGAGCCGTGTTTCTGGTTGGACCGGCCATTTCATTGAACAGGCCGAAAACAACCGCCTCATTCGTCCCCGCGCGAAATATATTGGTGAGAAGAATCTCGACTGGATTCCCGTTGAAGATCGCTAAATCTAAACTTGTTTCTTTGTATCAAAGCCCCGATCATTTTTCGGGGCTTTTTTTATTTTAGAAAGCACAAAAGCACGAAAAGAGGAAAAATTCCTTGGCTACTTATAGCTGTGAAGGAGTTGTACTCCTGAACTGTTCTGGCAAATATTGCGGCGGGAGTACAACTCCCTTGAAGCATTAGAGGGATTGACCAAAATAATCTTAGATTCGACTCAACCTTGAAAATCCGATCAATACAAGAAAAGCAGCTCTTCAACCTGCTCTCTTTTGCCGCTAAAACCCAATTCGGCAAAAAGCATTCTTTTGGTGGAATTCAGAGTTACAAAGACTTCACCCAAAAAGTACCCATTTCTTTTTATAATGATATTTCAGCCCAAATTGAAGATCTAAAAAAGGGAGTCTCTGATCTTTTCTGGCACGGTGATGTCTCAAAATTTGCTGTTTCTGCCGGCACCTCCGGCAAAGGAAAGCATCTGCCGCTCACCACGCAGCGCCTTCAATCCGACCGCGTTTTTATGCGCAAGGTGGCTAAAAGTTATTTGCGGCAACGGCCCAATATTTTTAGCCTTTGGGGTACGCACATCAGTCTGCCGGGAATATTAGAAGAAAAAGATGGTTTTGAGATCGGTGAAATCAGCGCTTTTACGGCACAGCACGCGCCCTGGTGGCTCAGGCCCTTTCAGCTCATTTCAACGGATGAACTGAACCGTCTGCCTTTCAGCCAAAAAGTAGATCGCATCATTAATAAAGCCGCTGAAAAAGATGTTCGCGTCATCACTGCCGTTCCAAGCTGGCTGCTCACTATTTTCCAGCGCCTGTTGAAATCTACCGGTGCCAATTCCATTGCAGAAATCTGGCCCAACCTCCAGCTTTTGGTTTGTGGCGGAGTGAAGCTCGCCAATTACCGGCCCCATCTTGAGCAACTTTTAGGAAATCCCGGAATTGATTTTATTGAAACCTACGGCGCCTCGGAAGGCTACTTTTCTTTCACTGATGATCTTCAGCAGAACGACATGAAACTGGTGATCGACAACGACATCTTTTATGAATTTATTCCTAACCCTTTGCCTGATCAAGACTCTCTTTCCATTCAAGAAACTGTTCCCCTTTGGCAGGTTGAAACCGGTGTCCCCTATGCCATGATTGTCAGCACCAATGCGGGACTTTGGCGCTATGGACTGAATGACATCATCAAATTTACTCAAACTGATCCGCCCCGGATAGAAGTGCTGGGACGCGTAAGCGAAATGCTGGATGACTACGGCGAAGCCCTCTACGCCTATGAAGCCGCACAGGCCTTGCGGGAAACTACTAAAGCTGAAAATATGGCCGTTGATGCTTTTACCGTAGGCGCTTCATTAGAAAAAGGAAGTTCTGTCCCCCGTCATTTTTGGTTTCTACAAACTTCCGGACCTGTCCATCCTGATACCTTGAATCGGCTGGCCAAAAACCTGGATTCTATTCTTTGTGAAAATAATCGTCATTACGCCATCCGCCGGGAGAGTGATGCTTTGGGAATGCCCGAATGTTATTCCATCACTCAACAAAAAATTAGTCTCTGGATGGAAGAAAATGACAAAAACAAAGCCCAGGGCAAACTGCCGGCTATTTTAAGAGATGAGAGTGATATTCAGTTTTTTAAAAAAATGTAGGACGGGCATCTTGCCCATCAATAATTAAGCAAGCGTACGCGCCGCAGAGCGACGGTGCGAGATTTAAATCAATCTATCTCGTTCCGTCGCTCTGCGGCGGAACTTATCCGTTAAAATCTGTGGCCTACTTTACCACAGCCGATCGTGGCTGGAAGCTCGGCTACAACACCCTCACCTGGTCCGAGACACGCGATCCGGACCTGGAGCGGGTCTTCGCCAC
>DASSAY010000044.1:0-10863 GCA_035699185.1 Balneolaceae bacterium
TGCGCAGGAATTCAAAAAGTTCTTCCTTAAACTGTTCTTTGTTCGATTCGATAAAATCTTGTACATGAGGCATGAGAAATAATTTTAATTAATTGTTTTTTAAAACTTGAAATCTGTTAACAATTTTGTTTATAAAACTGATTCAAAAAAATCATAAGAGCAAGTAACATTAAATCTGAAATTTGAAAGATAGCTTTTAATCTTCCCGGAAATCTCCATTTTCTAACTTCCAACATCTAACATCTAATTTCCAACTTCCATCTTCTAACCTCAAACTTTCATCTTCCATTCAAAGAATCATAATTTTGTCGCCGGGAATCCATCCGTACATGCCGTTGCTCATTCGAATATATTTCCATCCGTCTTCGCTTTTGTAACGGTCAATGGTGAAGGTGTAGCCCTCAAATGCCTGGCTGACTAAAGCCGCTTCACTTTTGGGTTTTTCATAAACGGCCGCTTTCTGGCTAACCATAACGGCGGTGCTATAACGGTCGCTCACATATTGAGTATAAAATCCGGCGGCAATCACCAAAATAGATAATCCGGAAAGTACATATCCGCCGATCTTAAAAAGCTGGGGATATCGGCTGGTGAACCAGTGAACAATATAAATGAAAATGCCGATATTCAACAGAATGATGCCCAGCAATAAAAGCGTTGAGCTACCCACATTATTTTGGAGCCAGTGCGTGGCTATATCCCACGGAAGCTTAGGCAACACGGCCGATTGTCGGCTAAACTGTGTTTCCACGAACTCAAGTGCCCGGTTTGCTTCCTCTTCGGTTGATTCAAACTGAGCCGCTTTTAAAAAATAATATTTGGCTTTCCCGAGTGAATCAGTTCGCTGGTAGGCGATGCCCAAATTCAAATACAGTGCTCCGGATACGGTATTTTGCGCGATGATGTCTTGATAAAGAGCAATTGCTTCGCGGTAATGATACGATTCCAGCTGCTCATTCGCGCGGTCAAACAGAGCCTGCGGATTTTGTTGCCCGTAGGTAATAACGGCGCTGGCAAACATAAAACAAATTAGCGCTACTATTTTTCGGATTGAAGAAACAGTCATAGTTAAAAGCTCTTTCCGATGGAATGCTTTGGTTAGAGATAAGGCCGAAGCCCACCCCTGATTGATCCGCTGAACGCGGATCAATTGTCCCCTTCCAAGAGGGGACTTAAAAACGTGCTCTATATAAAAAATTATTGCCAAATTTCAGAACCATCGGTTATTTTAAAAATCGAATAATAAAAAGAACAAAAGGCAGTCCCCTTTCGGGAGGGGATGATCGGACTGCGTTCAGCAGTCAGATCAGGGGTGGGTTCCAGCGTAGAAAAATTATTTTTACTTATAGCCTTATACATCAAAGTACTTTTTTCAACTTATCGAGGGTACTTTGGGCAAGCCCTACATGCGATTTCAAATATTCGGGCGAGGTCGAAGGCGCGTAGCTGATAGAAGCACATTTTTCCAGCAGCATGCGCACGTTTTTGACCAGGTTTTCATCAATATGTTGCTGTTCAAGGGCTTTAACATAATCATCATTCGAAAGTCCCGCTTCTGAGAGTGCAAGCCGGTCACTGATAAAACCGGTAATGGCTTTTTGCAGCATATTGTATGCTTGTTTGATCTCACCTTTTTCTGATAACGAAATCGCTTCATCCAGTCTTTCGGCCGCCTTGCCCGATGCTTGTTGAGAGCGCGCAAAGCTCTGGTTATTGGCCATTTTATACCGGTAGCTTTTTTGCCAATAGGCTATTCCCAATATCAATAGCGGCAGGGTGATACCTGCCCAAAACCACCAGTACGATAGTAGTTTCGTGCGTTGCGGACTCACCCAATTCGCTAATCCCGTAACGGGAGAGATATTCAGCGCCGCGGGACGTTCAGCCGAGGCGATAGCATCCGGATTTCGAGCTACCTCAAAGTGCAGAGCCGGGAGCGTTTCAGTGATGTATTGGCTTTTCGATGGATCAAAATATGCAACTTCCTTTGCGGGAATGGAATAGCTGCCGGGCGAGCGCGCGATCACAATATCTGTAAAAACTTTCGTCCCGCTGATTACCTCATCCCGCCGGTTCATATTAGTAGTTGTTTGAGGCTGATAAACTTCCAGCCCCTCCGGCAGTTCATACTGTGGCTTGGGAATTAACGGAATATTTCCGGTACCTTCAATGCGAGTGGTAATTTCAACCGTTTCACCCGCCACCGCTTTTTGAGTACTTATGTTCCGGCTTATGTCAAAATCACCAACGGCGCCGATATATTCAGCGCCCTCGGTAGCCGGCAAAGGCTCTACTTGCACTTCAACCGCTTCGGTTTCGAGTTCAATTCTGCGCTGGTTGCTTCCAAATCCACCAAAAAAACTACTGAAAGGGCTTCGGGAAGGTTCAGTCTGCACAGCTACAATAATTTTATAGGGGCTGACCTGAAGCGTCCCCGCCTTTGTGGGAAAAAGCGCAAATTTCAGCAATTGTGCTTTTCGATATCGTACTCCGCCGATAATGGTTGAATGTGCCTGGGGACGTCCCGGCAGTTCAAGTTCTTCTTTCCAGAAACCCTGTGCCTTCCATCCCGGCACCGGTTGATAAGAGTTGACTTCAATGCCATCTTTAAAGTACAGCATAACATCCGCGATGACTTGTTGGCCGATCACCGGATTTTTATCCGACAGATGAAGTTTTAAAAAAACATCGGGGCGGCTGCTTTCATCCGCCGATGACACATTTCGGCTTACCACTTTTACATCAATAGCATTGGTTTGGTACTTTTTACCGTCAATGGTGATGCTTATGGGCGGGATTTTATAGCTGCCTTCGTCCTGCGCAATGAGGTTGTAACTGTAGGTGTAGGAGGTGCTGCTTTTTCCATTAATAAAGCGGTAACTGCGCGAAGTGGAGGGAATATTGCTGAGCAGCCGGAACCCTTCAAATTCAGGAAGGTCAGGGCGCGAAACATTGCTGAAATCACCGCTCACGCTTACCGAAAGCCTTACATATTCGCCCAAATAAACCGCGGTTTCTGATATACTGGCGCTGACTGACACTGAAGATTGCCCCAAAGCCTGTGTGGAAAGCAATACCGGCAAAAGTGCCCCGAAAACCGCTAAGTGAAAGAACTTACCAATCTTTCGCATTCTTGTCTGGGCTTGATTCAACGTTTCTTTTTTTGAATTGCTTTAGCAGTTCTTTCTCTTTTTGCTCCAGGGCTTTCAGGATCTTTTCAGCCTCGGCTTTGCTCATCCGGTTGCGCTGTTGTTGCTGTTGTTTATTTTGCTGCGGATTTTGCTTGTTCTGTTGATCCTGCTGCCGGTTCTGTTGGTTTTTCCGGTTTTTATTCTGCGGCTGGTTTTGTTGATTTTGGTTGCTCTTATTTTGCTGTTTATTACCCTGCTGTTGTTGCTTTTTTTTCTTTTTCTTCTGTTGCTGCTCCTTTTGCTTAGCCAGCTCAAAATTATGTTTCGCATCAAAATCCATAACCATATGACGCAGGGACTTTTTATATGATGTTACGGCTTTATCCCATTTTTTAGCTTTAGAATAGATATTGCCGATGTTGTAATTCGCTTTGGCATCCAGCTTAGGGTCATCAACCATGCTTTTAAATTGCTCTAAAGTACGAATAGCCGCTTTGTTTTTTCCGGCCTTAGCCAACGCGCTTCCCAGGTTAAAATATAGTTTCGCGTTTTTGGGATTATCATTAATCGCCTGTTTATACAGACTGATGGCCTTGGCATAATTGCCGTTGTGATAAGCCTCGTTGGCTTTACGGGCATCATCCGGCGAGGCGCCTATCAATAAAAAAGTCAGCAATGTGAGAAGGAAGTATTTCATAAAGTATTAATAAATCAAACTCGTTCTGGTCATCCCCCGTGCTCCTTTCGAAGATGACAATTTCCCCATTTGCAGAATAATGAACGTATTAATTTCTATAGAAATTGTAAATCAATCCATTTGCTCCGCTACGGCGAGGGTTTCTTCATCCATCATCATATTGGTAAAGACATTGGAAACATCATCATTATCTTCAAACTTTTCCATCAGTTTTAAATTTGATTCAGCCACTTCGGCATCTACTTTCACCTCTGTCATCGGGATGCGAACCAATTCTGCCGATTCAATCTCAAAATCCAGCTCTTCAAGGTTATTTCGTACCTCATACATCGCTTCCCGCGCGGTCGTTACCAGAAAAAAATCTTCGTCGTTTTCTATATCTTCGGCGCCGGCATCAATGGCATGAAGCATGAATTCTTCATCATCACGGCCCTCTGCTTTAACGCGAATCATGCCTTTTTGTTCAAATAAATAGCTGACCGAACCGTCCGTACCAAGGTTGCCTCCCTGCTTTGAAAAAATATGCCGGATCTCACCCACCGTACGGTTATAGTTGTTAGTGGTTACTTCAATAAAATAAGCGATTCCGCCGGGGCCGTAGCCTTCATATGTGGCATCTTCGTAACGGCCGTCGCCCTCATCCAGCTCACCGGTACCTTTTTTGATGGCACGTTCGATATTGTCTTTGGGAACATTGTCGCTTTTAGCGTTATCAAGCGCTACGCTGAGGCGCGCGTTCATATCCGGATCGCCGCCTCCTTCACGAGCCGAAACGGTAATTTCACGTAAATGTTTATTAAACACTTTGGCCCGTTTCTTATCTTCCCGGGCTTTTTTGTGTTTTATATTCGACCATTTGGAATGACCTGCCATTATAATTTTGAATTATGAATTTTAAATTTTTGCCAAAGGCATCCCTTCGGGAGAATTAAAAGCTTTACCCAGCCCATAATATAACAGATACAAAACTTTACAGCTAACTGCGATTTTATATATCGCTAAATTTTAATGTGGATAAATCATTAACTTTAAGCAAAGAAAGGATCTAAAATTTTAGTGCGTAACTGAAATTAGATACTAAACTTTTTTGTTCTCAGGGATGAAATATCCCCATGTTTTTTTAAAAAATAAATAAAAGAAATATTTAACATGAATATAGGAATTGTTTGTTATCCTACTTTTGGCGGAAGTGGAGTTGTAGCTACGGAATTGGCAAAAAGTCTGGGCAAACGAGGGCATAATGTGCATATGCTCAGTTATGATCGTCCGGCTCGCTTAAATACTTTTCAAACCAATGTTTCCTATCATGAAGTGAACATGAATACCTACCCGCTGTTTGAATATCCGCCTTATGACTTAGCGCTTGCGAACCAGATGGCACACCTCATCGAGTACGAACATATTGACGTGCTGCATGTTCATTATGCGGTTCCGCATGCTACCAGCGCCTATTTAGCGAAACAAATTTTGGGTGAAAAAGCAGAACATGTACCGCTCATCACCACGCTGCACGGAACGGATATCACCATTGTGGGAAGCGATCCCAGCTATAAAAGTATTGTCGATTTTTCCATCAATCAGAGTGATGGAGTAACCGCCGTATCGGAATATTTGCGGGATGAAACCTACCAGCGTTTTGATATTCAAAAAGACATAAAGGTCATTCCCAACTTTATTGATCTTGACCGGTTCAAAAAGTCGAATAAAAATCATTTCAAAAAAGCTATTTGTCCCAATGGAGAAAAAGTGATGGTACACGTTTCCAATTTTCGCGAAGTAAAACGTGTGCCCGAAGTGGTGAGTGTTTTTAGCCGGGTGCTTCAACATGGAATCAAAGCTAAACTGCTGTTAGTGGGTGATGGCCCCGATCGCCATCAGGCCGAAGAACGATGCCGCGAGCTCGGTATTTGTGATGAAGTACGCTTCTTAGGTAAGCAAGACCGGGTTGAAGAAGTGCTTTCCATCGCGGACCTGTTTTTGATTCCCTCCGGCTCCGAAACCTTCGGGCTTGCGGCTCTTGAAGCCATGAGCTGCGGGGTTCCGGTAATCAGTTCTAACATCGGTGGACTTCCGGAAGTAAATGTCCACGGCGAAACAGGCTATTTATGCGCTCTGGATGATATCGACTGCATGGGCAATTATGCGGTACAGATTTTAACTGATGAAAAGCTTCACAAAGAATTAGCCCAAAATGCCCGGGAACGAGCCAAAGTGTTTGAGATGAGTAAAATTGTGAGCCAATACGAGCAGTATTATGAAGCTTGCCGGAGTAAGATGACCAAACAGGTGGTTTAGAGGAAGGTATAAAAAAAGAAATGCCATGTTTTTAAAAAGCATGGCATTTCTAAAACCGGTATTTCTCAGGAAGGTATCTTAAGCCTTGGCCAGCTCCTTTTCATTATCCATCTGGCGATAAATCAGCATTTGCTGGCCAATGGAAACCACGTTATAAATTAAATAATAGAGACTAAGTCCAGCCGCGAAATTATTAAAAATAAAGAGCATCATCAGGGGGAAGATGTATTTCAAAGCTTCCATATTAGGGCCGGCTGCTCCACCGCCGCCACCGCCGGGGCCCATCCCTCCGGTTAATTTACTCTGGAAAAACATGGCTATGGTCATTAACAATACAAATCCCGCAATCTGATCACCCATGAACGGAATGCTGAACGGAAGATTGATGATATAATCCGGCGCGGAAAGATCATTCGCCCATAAAAACTCCTGCTGGCGAATCAGAATGGAGTTCTGGAAAAAGCGCCAAAGTGTAACGAGGATGGGCAATTGCAGCAGGTTGGGCAAACAGCCTCCTAAAGGATTCACCCCTGCCTCCTTATAGAGTTTCATCGTAGCTTTTTGCTGCTGCTGCGGATCATCATCATACTTCTCTTTGATCTCTTTCATCTTTGGCTGCAACTCTTTCATAGCAGCCATACTGCGGTAGCTTTTCTTGGTTAAAGGGTACAGAATCAGTTTTACGAGAATAGCAAACAGGATGATGCCCAGCCCTATGCCCATAAAATTCTCAATAAAACCGAAGTAGGGAATGATGATGTATTTTACGAGCGGAGCCGACATCCAGCGCAGCCACGAGTAGCCTACATCAACCATATTATAGGCGCTATCGTGAAAATCTTTGAGCTCGTTGTACAGCAATGGCCCCAGATACATATTAAAAGAAAGGCTGCCCTCGGGTGATATTTCGGTAGTTATATATGATTGATAATGATGATCGGTAGAAGGCTGTTCGGCCGGACCCGTCTGCTCGCCGATGAGCAGCGCGCTGTGGGTAGGATTTTCGGTTTCGATAATCTGGGTGAAAAATTTGGTGCGGGTAGAAACCCAGTCAATGCGTCCGTTATAGGTTTCTTCTTCTCGTCCGGGCTCGCTCAGCGCAAGTTGCAGCATTTCACCGCCGGTATACACATAGGCCGAAGCATAAGTAGCCTCCGCCGTTTCGGTTTTTTCTGTAGCGTTGAGCTCCGGTTCCCAGCCAAAATCAACCGCGCCGCCAACAATGGCTTGCTCAAGCCCTTCAAATTGAATGTCTAAGCCAATTTCATAAGTGCCGGCCTTAAAAGTGTAGGTGTAAACAAGGCGTTTGGAATCGCCCAGGTTGAGGGCATATTTAAGCACTCCCGTTTCTCCTTCTTTGAGAGAAAGAGAATCTGCCGGGGTGATTTGCTCAAAAACCAGTTCATCCGTTTCGACGTTGAAATTCTGAGTAGTCAAAAACCCCATGCTGTAAGCCGATTGAAGGGTGTCTTCAATCATTCGAATGGGTTTATGATCCCAGGTTTCATAGTCGTGAAGGATGATTTGCGATGGACCAGCGCCGAGATTGGTAAATACGGCCCGGTAAAGAGGAGTTTCTATCACCACTTCAGAAGTATCAGAAACACTGGCTGATGAGAACATGCCCATTGCCGAGGGTTCGTCTACATCATCATCCTGCTGCAGAGTCTGCCCTTCGGAAGGCTTTTCAACTATTTCATCATCCGCAACTTGCAGTGAATCGCGTGCCTGTCTTTCGGCTTGAGCCGCGATTAGGCTATCCTGCCGGGCTTGTTCGGCTTGTCGCTGTTTAAGTTCTTGTTCTGTGGGCATGGAAAACCAGGCCCATGCAACCATCACAAATAAAATTAATACTAATCCGGTTATGGTATTGCGGTCCAAGAGAAATCCTCAGTTAAATTTGTTTTGATGTTGAATGGGGATCGGGCACGGGATCGTAGCCGCCATCACTCCACGGATGGCATCGAAGGAGGCGTTTTGCGGTAAGCCAAATTCCTTTCAGCGCCCCGTGCTTTTGCAAGGCTTCAAGACTGTACTGGCTGCAAGTGGGGTGATAACGGCAGCTGCTGGGCATCCAGGGTGAAATAACCAGCTGGTAGAATTTTACAAGCGCTATAAAAAGGTATTTCATAGGGCGGGGAGTTGTACGCGAACTTGTTCAAGCAAACGTATCACATCTTGCTCGGCCTCGGCAAATACGAGATCCACTGTTTTGGCCATAAATGCACCGTGAAAGGTAATAGTCGCTTTTTGCAGGGGCGTGTAAAGCAAGTGCTGGTGAAGCCGGTAAGCTTCTTTGATAAGCCGTCTTGTCCTGTTGCGTTTATTGGCTTTGCCCAGCTTCGTTGTTACAATAAATGCCATTTGGCAGCCAAAAGAAGAGTCATCAACAATTTTATATCGCAGGTTGATGTTCTTGCCTCGGCAGAAATGCGCATCGTTTTCAAAAAGGCGATCAAAATTTTTTCGCCCCCGCAGAATCTTTGCCCGGGGCAGGCTAAAATCATCGCCACGAGCTGATGATTGCTTATTTTGGCCCTTTGGCATCACTTACGGTTAAACTATGGCGTCCCTTCGCGCGGCGGCTCTTTAACACCTTTTTGCCGCTTTTACTGCTGTTGCGCTTTCGGAAGCCGTGCTTATTTTTTCGCTTGCGTTTGCTTGGTTGATACGTTCGTTTCATTACTAATCAATTTTTGATAAACTTCAATTTTGAGGAGTCTTCAAAAAAGCTTCTCCTAAACAGACCCCTAAGGTAAAAATAATTTCAGACAATAAGAACCACAATTTATGGGTTATATTTGTTACAAAGGATGATCGGAATCAAAAAATAACGGACATCCTTTAATTAATTTGAACAGACAACTTCTAAAGTGTAACTTTCATCATTCATAAAAATTATACGAGGCAAACAATTTTTTATGCTCGACAAAGTAAGTAACATCTTAACCGGCATTTTTGGGACCAAAAGTGAACGTGATTTAAAAATCATATGGCCTATTGTTGATGAAATTAACGGTCATTATGAAAAAATGGAACAGCTTTCGGATGAAGATCTCAAGCAGAAAACCGCTTCCTTCCGTCAAAAAATCAACGATGCCGTTAGCAATATTGATGAAGAAATTGCATCCATCAAAGAAGCCTTAAACAGTAACGAAGAACTTCCCGCAGGCCGCCGCCGCGAAATGGCCGAAAAACTGGACGATCTCCGGCAGGAACAAACCGACACCATTGAAGATATTTTAGACGAAATCCTGCCCGAGGCTTATGCCGTAATGAAAGATACCTGCCGCCGGTTCGTGGGCAAAAAATGGAAAGTGGGCGGCAGTATGACCGAATGGAATATGATTCCCTACGATGTGCAGCTTGCAGGGGCCGTTGCCATGCACCAGGGCAAAATTGCCGAGATGAAAACGGGTGAGGGGAAAACCCTGGCCGCGCTCATGCCCGCCTACCTGAATGCCCTTAGCGGACGCGGCGTGCACGTGGTAACCGTAAACAACTACCTGGCTACTCGTGATGCCGAATGGAACGAGCCGCTGTTCAACTTTCACGGCCTGGAAGTAGATTGCGTGGATCTTTACGACCCCAACACCGAGCAGCGCCGAAAAGCATATCGCGCGGACATCACTTACGGAACTAACAATGAATTTGGCTTCGATTATTTGCGCGACAACATGGTCATCGGCGCAGAGCAACTGGTGCAGCGCGATCACAACTTCGCCATCGTTGATGAGATTGATTCTATTCTTATTGATGAAGCTCGAACCCCACTCATCATTTCAGGTCCCGTTCCCGAAGATACTCAATCCCAAAAGTATGAAGAACTTAAGCCACGGGTTGAATCGCTGGTCAATGCGCAGAAAAAGCTGGTCGCATCACTGGTGAAGGAAGGCCAGACGGAATTAAAAAAGGGAAATGAAGAGAAAGCGGGCCTCGCCCTGTTTCGTGCCCAGCGCGGATTCCCAAAAAACAAGCAGTTCCGCAAAATGATGCAGGTCCCGCAAAACCAAAAGCTGGTTCAAAAAACTGAGGCCTTTTATTTGCAGGATAACGCCCGCCGCCTGCCCGAAGCGGATGAGTATCTCTATTATTCGGTGGATATGAAGATGAACAGCCTGGAAATGACCGAGAAGGGCCGGGAATTCATCACTCGTGCCGATGAAGACGAAGATTTTTTCATCATTCCCGATCTCGGTACCGAAACAACAGATATTGACGAGCAAATTGAGAAGCTGCGGGAAGAAAAAATTGCTGAAATTAAGGAAAACGATGAGTTCAGCGATGAATACAAAGAGAAAAAAGTCAAAGAAACCCGGCATGAAGTGGCGCAGGAACGCGAAAAGCGATTCAGCGAGTTGCACCGCCTGTTTGCCGAGCGTAGCGATCGCATTCACACCATCAACCAGCTGCTGAAAGCTTACACCCTGTTCGAGCGCGAGGAAGAATACATCGTGCAGGACGGCAAGGTGCAGATTGTGGATGAGCATACCGGACGTGTGCTCTCGGGGCGCCGTTATTCCGACGGACTTCATCAGGCCATCGAGGCTAAAGAGAGCGTGCGGGTTGAAGCCGCTACTCAAACCTACGCAACCATCACTCTGCAGAATTATTTCCGGATGTACAACAAGCTTTCGGGAATGACCGGTACGGCGGCCACGGAGGAAGGCGAATTCAATGAAATTTACGACCTGGATGTGGTAATCATCCCCACTAATAAGCCGGTGGTTCGCGAGGATA
>DASSAY010000045.1:0-4327 GCA_035699185.1 Balneolaceae bacterium
ATACCTAATGAAAAGTGGATCCAAGTGATCGCCGAAAGCGTGCGTATCAAAGCAAAGATTGTACAAG
Organism: Balneolaceae bacterium; assembly: GCA_035699185.1. Classification (GTDB taxonomy): domain Bacteria; phylum Bacteroidota; class Rhodothermia; order Balneolales; family Balneolaceae; genus Fodinibius. The sequence continues at coordinate 68 of DASSAY010000045.1, forward strand.
AAGATGCGTTAGAAGCAGGGAAAAGGGCCTTTTTGAATTTTGGACACACTTTCGGGCATGCCCTTGAAAAGGCGGCAGGCTATGGAAAAATAGCTCACGGAGAAGCGGTTTTTGCCGGAATGATCGCCGCTGCCCATTTTTCAAAAAAGCTGGGTTATCCCGTTGATGATGCACGTTTTTCACCCTTTAAAGCGTTATACACACATCAAATGCAACCGCTGCCCGGCGATATTGACGAATTAATTGAAATCATGAAATCTGATAAAAAAGTGAAGAATAACACGCTGCGATTGGTGTTATTGAATGACTGGGCTTCGCCTTATATTTATAACTGTGAAGACTTTTCAAAACTGCGGGATGCCTGGCGGTATGCGTTGTCGCAATTCAATTAAAATTTTAGTGTAAATAGAACGTGTTTTTACGCTGGTTACATAAAAGCTGGAAATATTTTTGGGGAACCATCCTCGTCCTTTTGCTGGCCATTGTCATCTTGGCCGGGGCTGCAATCGGTCTGCTTCATCTTGATGTTACCCAAAATTATTTGGCGCAAAGAATTGAGCAGAAGGTTGAAAAAAAGTACGCGGCAAACCTGTCAATCGGAGCTATCGAAGGCTTTGTACCTTTTGGGTTGAAACTGAACCATGTTGTTTTAACTGAAAACCACTCAAGCCGGAGCGATACCCTTGCGGCAGTCGAAAGCCTGAAAATGAATATGGATCTTTGGGGATTGCTGCAAAACAAAATCAGTATCAATGAATTTGCTATAGACGGCATAAAAATTTGGCTGCGGGGTGATGAAAACGGAGTCCTCACTTTTCTGCAAAAAAATGAACAAAAATTGCCAGACGGACAGCATGATGAACCTTGGTTTAGTACCGTTGAAGTGCTTGCGCCAACCATAGAAATTAATGATGGAGCCGTTTATGTAACCTCTTTTTCTGAAAACAGCGAAGTTTTAGATCTCCCCTCATCTTTCTCACTCACAAATATTGGCGCCGACTTTTTTATAGAATGGCGCGATGAACAACGATTTTTAAATATTGAGAATTTTCTCGCTGACGCTAATAATCTGGGAATGAATCACCTTTCCTTCTCCGGGCAACTTTACAACGACCAGCAGGTGCTGGAGTTCAATTCTTTTCATTTAAATATTGGCGATTCTGAGATCATCCTAAACGGAGAAATTAATGGTTTCAATCTTTATGAACCCAATCTCCCAGAACAACTTTTAGCAGCACATTACAAACTGGATGTATATTCAGCGGAGCTATTTCTCAGCGATCTCAACAAGGTTTTACCGGTTACTTCAAAAATTGACGATGCTTTTTCTTTCCGTCTTCAGGCTCAGGGAACAGCTAAGGCATTAGATGTCAGCCAGGCCTATCTCGGCATGGGTGAAAGCTATGTTGAAATAAACGGGCGGATGAAAAACCTCCGCGATAAGGAGGCTTTTAAATACCGCTTTCAAATCAAGAAGCTGAATCTTGAAAAGCCGCAGTTAAAGGTTTTTTTCGATTCACTGGCGTCTCCACAATATAGAGCACTGGCTAACATGAACGCATCAGGAAAAACAAGCGGTGATCTTGATTCAGTGCATGTAAATATGGGCCTTTCAAGTCCGCTCGGGACGCTTTCCCTGAAAGGTTGGAGCCGCCTTCAGAAACCATATACATATAGCGCGACCATCAATGGCCAAAAGGTGGATATAAGTTCACTTGCCGCTGCGACCGTAGATACCACTTCACTCAACTTTGAAGCGAAAATTGACGGCAGTGGATTTACTCTGCGCGAAGCCGACACCAAATTTACCGCAACCTTTACCAACAGCAGTGTTGATGGCTTAACCTTCGACAGACTTAAATTCAGTTCATCACTCACCGATGGTTTTTTGCAGCAGCGGTATGAATACAGAAATGGCGAAAAATTTATTCGCGGCTCGGGAAGGGTTGATTTCAGTGAAAAAGTACCGCCGGTATCGCTGCAGGGAAATGCGCAAAACATCAACCTGGCGAAAATCTTCGGTGAATCTGTGGTCGCGCCTACTAAATTGAATTTTGATTACAACATAGAAATGAGGGGCCTAACCCTCAACCAGATTAGGGGGCGCGCAAATCTCGATATTAAAACATCGGTTATTGGCGGCGACACGGTTCGCGCTCACCAAATTTATATGGATCTCAATTCACCGAGCGAAGACATCCGCACCTTTCGCCTCACCAGCTCACTGTTTGATCTGAATATCAGCGGGCCGCTTGTGCCCGGCAACATTATTGACCAGGCAAAATACTGGTCGTCTTACTTAAGCAACCGCTTTAAAGCCGAAATTTTGATGAATGCCCCGTCTGATTCTATCATCGTACCCCGGCAGGGACGGGATGAAAGCGTTGTATTCAACGGCACTTTGAAGACCAAAGACCTGAGTCTTATTGAAAAATATCTGCCCGATTTTCCACGGCTGCAAGCAGATTCAAAAATTACTTTTAACGTCCATACCGATGGCACTCGCTTGTTGCTTTCGGCCGAAGTGCAGGTCGATTCTTTGCAATACGGGCCCTATAGTTTTAAAGACAGCCGCACCCAGCTAACGGCCAGTTTTAGAAGCGATCGAACGCTTAAAGAATTTTCGTCCATCAACCTGCATGCCAGGCTCGGCTCCATGCAGATTGAAACGATGAACCTCGATTCTGTCGATATAAATTTTTCCCTTAAAGGCGATTCTGTTTATTACGCCCAGCAAATCAGCAGTATTTCAGAAAATGCACATTTTAATATAGAGCTGCATTCAGCCTTGTCCGACTCTTCCATCGCTGTTTCTGTCCCCGATTTCTTTTTGGGCAACAATCAATACTCTTGGGTGAACCGGCAAACGCCGTCTTTCGTTTATAAACGAGACGGAAGCGTAGTGTTTAAAGATTTTCGTTTCCGTAATCAGGACGAATATTTTCAGCTTAACGGAACATTAAGTGCCGATCGCAGTGATTCTTTAAAATATGTGATCCGCGATGTTCACCTTGAACGAATTTCTGAACTCCTTAACGGCAGAATATCTTTCGCAGGTATCCTAAACGGAACCTTTATAACGCGGTCACTCACTCAGCGCCCGTCCATTCAAGGTGAGCTTAGCGTCAACCGCTTTGCCTTAGATAATCGCCTGGTGGGTGATGTCTCCTTTAACAGCCGATATAATGCTAAAAAAGACCGTTTTGATACCAAAATTGGCATCGTAACCGATTCTACCAAATATCAGAATTATCTCGCAGTTAACGATAACATCGGGCAGAACATCGTTTTGAGCGGCTACTTCATCACCCCAAACCCTAAAGTAAAACAAGATTCACTTTTCTATTTCGATGCGAATTTCAAGCAAATAGACATGTGGGTGATTCCGCTGCTTTTAGAAAATATTTTTGCCGAAATGGAAGGGCAGGCTTCGGGCGATGGCTACATCACCGGAAATTTTAAGAATATTGATTTCCATGCCGATTTTAATACTCGCAATGTATTTGCCAAACCGCGTTTTGTAAATACCAACCTTTTTGTAAACGGTCACGTGATAGTTGATCGTCAGCAGGGCGTGTTTTTAGATTCGCTTGATGTTATCGACACCAAAGGCGGCTCGGGAACTGTTTGGGGCACTATTGACTTAAATGATTTTAAGCCCATTAAATATCTCGATCTCACGCTTAAAATGGATAAGTTGCAGTTCCTGAATAATTCGTATGATCCTGATATACCCTTTTACGGGAATGTTTCGGGAACGGGCCTGGTTCGGCTTACCGGTTCAAATACCGATGTTTACCTGCGTACCGAGACGCCCGTTGAGCTTAGCAGTAAATCCGAAGTTTCGATCCCCTTGCTGGAAGAAACCGAGCTCAACCAAACCGGCAAATTCATCCGCTTTGTGGATTCATTTGAAGAAGGATTGAGCTCAGCTGCAATTCCATTGGACGGTGATTCGGGAACCGAAGAAGTGGTTGATGAAGAAGCACTCGAAGCAGCCATCGAAAAACTGACCTTTAGTGAGCGTTTTGATCTTGACTTGCAATTTGTTGCCCCGAATAATGTAACCGTTCACCTTATTTTCGATCCCGTTACGGGTGAAGTTTTGACGGCCCAGGGCACCGGACAATTGCGTATCACCATGCAAGATCAAAATGTGCAGATGTTTGGCCTATACAACATCAACAGCGGGAGTTATCAGTTTGTTACCGGTGAAATTATAAGTCGTGAACTCGAGCTTGTGCCGGGCGGCTCCATCGT
>DASSAY010000046.1:0-2338 GCA_035699185.1 Balneolaceae bacterium
CCTGCGGGACCCATCCGCTTTACGAGGGCCCATTCTGAAACAAGATCCCAGCGAAGGCGCTAATCTTGGCAATCTGTTTAATATGACGATGGATCATTCCTATGCTATGACTTTTTCCAGCTTCGGCGGGCAGATGCACAATATCAACGCTTACACCAATACCATGCGGTTTTATTTTTCTGAGGATTTAACCGGACGACATGATCTCTCCATTTTACATTCCCCCTTCGGTAATAGCTTGATGTCAAACCACAAAGGAATGAACGCTAAATTCATCATTCGAAACGCGGAGCTCAATTACCAGATTAACGACCGCAGCAACATCAGCATTCATTTCCGGCAGATCCCGGCTTACAGCATGAATCCCTGGCGCAACGGCTACTACCGCAGCCCCTTTTACTCTCCTTTCTCCCACCAAAACTTTTGATTTTGACTACGCTAATTAATGGCTTCAACCAACAGCGAATCTAATTCTTTTGCCCTGAATGCCGCCATTGGTTTTCTAAGCCTCTTACTGGTATTGCTCGTTTCGGGACTTTTTACGCGGCTTGTTTATCCGCGCATTCAAAATAAAAGAGTGGGCAATAATCCCGAATTAATTGGCAATATCATTCAGCTTGAGGTTTTAAATGGATGCGGCGTTCCGGGGCTTGCCGGTGAGTTTACCACCGCCCTTCGAAAAAGCGGATTTGATGTGGTAGAAACCGGCAATTTCAAGAACTTTGATATGCAAAATACCGTTGTAATCTCTCGCACGCTGAATGATGAAAATGCTCGTCGTGTGGCCGAAGCGCTGGGCATTCACCCTAAAAATATCTTTATCGAAGCATCAGAAGACTATTATCTCGATGCTACGATTGTTATCGGCTCTGACTATAAATCACTCAAACTCAATTAATCTATATGACCCAAACTTCTCCTCGCGCAGATCAACAGTTCACCAGTACCAATAATGCAAAAACAGCAGATTCCGAACGGCTAATAGAGATTATCTCCGAAGCCCTGCTCGAAAAAAAGGCCGAAGACATCACCATTCTCGATGTTCATGAACTTACCACTCTTGCCGATAAATTTATTGTTTGTCATGCCGCCTCGGATGTGCAGATAAAGGCTATTGCTAATAACGTTTACAAAGAAACTAGCGAAAAGCTGGATGAAAAGCCCTGGAAAGAAGAAGGCCGCGAGTCGCGCCGGTGGGTTATTCTTGATTATGTGAATGTAGTTGTTCATATTTTCAAAAAGGAATTGCGCGAGTATTACGCACTCGAACGAATGTGGAATGACGCGCCGGTTCGAAAAGTCGAAGACAAACAAAAGTAATGAAGAAATTTTATTTAATGATGGCTGCTCTATTTTTAGCCGCAGCCTGTAATACACCCCAAAAAGCCGCCCAAAAAACAGACATTCAACCTTCAAAAGTATACGTTGATTCCGTTAAGACGGTGAGCCAAGATGGCCGGGCCGCGCTGGAAATATTCGGTCATTTCCCCGATAGCTGTACCTATCTTGAAGGTGCAAACCACAGCCTGAAAAACGGAGCCATTCAATTACAGCTCATCGCCCAAAGGCAAAACGCGATGTGTACGCAGATGCTGGTACCTTTCTCCTTTGTTTATAATAAACTGACTGAAGAAGAAATCTCCGGCCACTCAAAAGTGGTTGTCAACGGCACGGCTTACCCATACTGATATGCCTCAGCACGTGCTCGTTACCGAACCCATCATTCCGTCCGTCATCGAAAGGCTGGAAAAGCATTTTTCGGTTGATGTGGGAGAGCGCGGCATTTTTAATGATGAAGACGCCCTGGTTCAAGCCATCCCTGAGTACGATGGATTGCTTTCCATGCTTTCCAATCCCGTTACTGAGAAAGTCATTTCTTCGGGTGAAAAGCTGAAAATCGTTGCCAATCATGCCGTGGGATTTAACAATATCGATTTAGCAGCTGCCCGAAAGCATAACGTTCTTGCAGCTAATACGCCCGGTGTTTTGTCTGATTCCTGTGCAGAATTTACCATTGGCGTGATGCTGAATGTCACTCGCCATTTTTTTGATGCTCAGAAATATTTGCTTGCCGGGAAGTATGAAAACTGGGAGCCGCTCGGTTTTCTGGGATTTGAGCTCAGAAATCACACCCTTGGCATTGTTGGAATGGGACGAATCGGGCAAGCCGTAGCGCACCGAGCCAAAGCTTTTGGAATGAACATTATCTATCACAACAGAAATCAGGTTTCACCGGAGGTAGAAAATGCCCTTGATGCCCGCTATTGCCCTACGGTTGAAGAACTGGCAAAGAAGAGTGATGTACTTTCCCTGCACTGTCCGCTTACGGACGAAACCC
>DASSAY010000047.1:0-3271 GCA_035699185.1 Balneolaceae bacterium
GCTTGGCAACTTTGCGGTTCAGCTAAAAATTGATACCAATCTCGCCAATCTACTGCCCGAAAAAAATCCCCATGTTCTGGCTCTTGGAGAATTGCAGCAAACCGTGGGCGGTGAAACACCAATGAAAGTGGCTATTAAATCGCCCAGTTTTGAAGATAATAAAGAGTTTGCGCAGGACTTAATCCGCCAGAGCCTGCAACTGTACGATCATCAAACGGGACAGTATTTCTTTGAACGTGCAGGCTTTCGAAAAGAAACAAAATTTTTAAAAAATAACGCGCTTTATTTCGCTACTCCGAGTGAACTGGATCAAATCACCAATTTTCTTAAAGATGAGATACGAAATGCCAAAGAAGAAGCCAACCCATTTCTCATTAGCTTTGGCACAGAAAATGAATCGGAATCAACGGATATTAGTGATTTTGAGCGAACCTATGATACGCTAATTCCCTCTGAATATCCCATCAGCGAAGACAGTACCTTGATGGTAGTAAGTTTCTACCCAACGGGATCTAAAAGTAATTTAGATTACCTGGAAAATATGTTTGCCGCTTACGATTCTTTGCTCGCTACAATGAATCCGCAGTCGTATAATCCTAAAATGGAAGTGAAATTCGGGGGGAGGTTACAACGTCATCTCTTCGAAATAAACTCCATCATGCGTGATGTCTTTAACAGCTTTGCATCGGGTATTACAAGCGTAATTTTACTGGTGGCCTTTTACTTTTTTATTAAGAAATATCTCCATTATCGAAATGGCAACTCCGGCAAAAGAAAACGGAGTTTTTGGGAGCATCTTATACGTTTTCCGGTGCCGGTGTTTGTTATCGGCCTGCCACTGCTTTTTAGTTTAGCCTGGACGTTTGGCATCACTTATTTCGTACTTGGAAGCCTTAACACAATGACATCTGTTCTCTTTGTCATCCTTTTTGGAATGGGTATTGATTACGGAATCCATTTTTATGGTCGTTATATTGAAATTCGCTCCGACGGGGAATCGGTGAAAGATGCTTTGTTTATAACCTATGATAACACAGGTTCGGCCCTTGTCGTCAGCGCTTTAACTACCTCTGTTTCTCTGTTTGTGCTTGTTTTTGCCCAATTTCGCGGTTTTTCGGAATTTGGTTTTATTGCGGGTACCGGTATAATATTGGCCCTGGTTTGTATGTTGTTTGTCTTGCCGGCACTGCTGGTTATCTTTGAGCGGTTGAACTGGATTCTGATCAACCAAAAAGTGGAAACTACCACAGAGCATCACAAATCAGATCAACGATTCCCCTGGTCGCGCCCCATTGTTATAGTTGGCCTATTGGTGTCGGTTCTGGTGGTTTTTAATTACCAGGAACTGGATTTTCAATACGATTTTGGAAAGCTGGAGCCGGATTATCCCGAATATCAGGAATTTAACCGCTTTGCGGGTGATGTTTCCGATTCCGACAGGCGTAATCCCGCCTACATTCTCGCCGAAAATCAGCGGCAGGTGGTGGAAATTATGGAAGAAATTCGTTTTAAAATGAAAACGGATACCACCAGTCCCACCATTTTAGATGTTGAAGCCCTGCCCGAACGGTTTCCCGCTTCAGATTCCACGGCTCAGTCCAAACTTCAAAAAATTGCCCAAATAAGGGAGCTGTTGAATGATCCATTCCTGAAAAATCAGGATGACCCTCAGCTCGCAAAGTTACGGCAGGCAGCGCAAACCAGGCAACCGCTGGAAATAAGCCAAATACCTGATTTCATCAAAAACCGGTTCCTTACAAGAAGTGGCGAAATCGGGAATTTTGTGATTGTCTATCCCAGCGTGGGGCTCTCAAACGGAAGAAAGTCGATTGCTTTCAAGGATGATGTCGGTAAAATTACCATCGACAGTGGCGAAACTTTTTATGCAGCCAGTACATCCATCATTGCCGCCGAAATGCTCGAACTAATGCAAAGCGAAGCCCCCTGGTTTGTCGGTGCCACCTTTGTTATGATTTTTATCCTGATGCTATTTTCCCTTCGTTCTTTACGCTGGACCCTGGTAGGCATGATTCCTCTTGTAGTAGGTCTGTTATGGTTATTCGGCATCATGATGATATTCGGCCTGATGTTCAATTTTTATAATATAGTGGTATTGCCTGCTATTTTGGGTATCGGCGATGACAGCGGTATTCATCTTACCCATCGTTATATAGAAGAGGGCAAAAACAGCATGTGGGATGTACTTTCAAGCACCGGCCAGCATATTACCATGGGTGCTGTTACCACCATGTTTGGTTTCGCAGGCCTCATATTCACTAATCACCCGGGTTTACAGTCCTTGGGATTAATAGCTACCATCGGTATCGGAATGACCCTTCTGGCCGCTCTTACCTTTTTACCCGCTCTTATTCAGTGGCTCGAAGACAAAAACTGGATTCACTATTTGAATGATTGATTCAATAATTCAATCATTCAATAATTCATCAATTAAAAACCGCGTTTGTTTTTTTAATGATTTAGTGCGATTCTTAGACGAAACTTCCCGTCAAACTCGATAATCATTAATCATGATTGTTCATCTTTTAAAACCGGAATTCGATGAGCTGATTGAAGCCAAAGACTGGGTGGCTTTAAAAGATATTTTGAATGACGTTCCCGCCGTTGATGTCGCCGAATTATTAGAAGAAATCAATACTGATGTAGCTATTGTCATTTTTCGGCTGCTAAAAAAAGACAAAGCAGCTGATGTTTTCACCTATCTCAGTTCCGGTAAGGGCGTAGAATTGCTGGATGTTTTCTCCGCCCAGCAGCTTAGCGAAGTGATGTCGAACCTCGAGCCGGATGAACGCGTAGCCCTGATGGAAGAATTACCCGGGCACCTTACCCAGCGGGTGATGAACTCCATGGACAGAAACGATAAAAAATTCGTTCAGAAATTGCTGGGCTACCCCGAGGAAAGCGTAGGCCGTTTGATGACCCCGCGCTATGTGAAAGTCAAAAAAGACTGGAGCATTCAAAAAGGAATGGAGCACATCCGCAAATTTGGGCACAGTGCAGAAACGGTAAACGTAATTTATGTAGTCGATGAGCGCGAGCATTTGATTGATGATTTGCGCCTCAACCAGCTTATTTTAGCCGATCCTGAAGCCCAAATATTAACCCTGATGGACGAAAGCTTCGAGGCCTTAAGCGCCTTCGATGACCAGGAAGAAGCCGTGAGAATGCTCAGTAAGTACGACCGCGTAGCCATGCCTGTCGTGGATTCAGGCGGCATTTTGGTTGGTATCGTTACGGTTGATGATGTTATTGA
>DASSAY010000048.1:0-2318 GCA_035699185.1 Balneolaceae bacterium
TCCCAGCATTCGGGCTCCGAAGCTACCAAACCTCTTCCGCAATTAGACCCGCTTTCCACACCGCTTTATTCGGCCGTCAGTGAAGCCAAAGCCAAGGATTTTACGGTAACTCTGGTGAACGGAGAGCCATTCACTCTTTCTGAGCAGCAGGGAAAGGTGGTACTGCTCAATATTTGGGCTACCTGGTGCGCACCCTGCCATGTTGAAACGCCGGAATTTGTGGAGCTTTATGCAGAATACAAAGATGACGGACTTCAAATCCTCGGCGTATCCATTGATAAGCAGGGCAAGGCGGTAGTCAAGCCGTTTATGGAAAAGTATGATGTAAATTATCCCGTGGTGATTGACGACGGCACGATCATGGAAAAATACGGGCCTACAATGGGTATCCCCACTACTTACATTATCGACAAGGATGGCTATTTGCGTTATTTTGCTGTGGGGGCGCTGACGAAAAAAGAGCTGGAACCGCGGTTGAAAAAGCTATTAGAACTGTAGGACGGGCATCTTGCCCTCATCGTATATTTCTAAAGCATTCGCTTCATCCCGGAAAATAGCAAGGTTTCATAAAAAAGCTCGAATCAAATCTTATCTTGCCGGACAGGCTGTCCGGCCTACATCGTTATTCGAAATTCAAGCTTAAAAAACGTTATATTTGCCTTCATAATTTCAGCAATCGAATAATCTAAAATGAAGCAGTATTTAAAAGCAATCCTCAGTGAAGCTCTTACCCATTTCGATCTTTCGGATGATGATATTCCGGAAATTCAGATCGAAAAGCCCAATCAGCCCGAGCACGGTGATGCCGCCACGAATTTGGCTTTGAACCTGGCTCGTCCCCTAAAAAATAATCCTCGTAACATTGCTGAGCAGCTTGTTGAGCACCTGGAATACGATACTAAAAAAATAGCCGCTGTAGAAATTGCGGGACCAGGTTTCATCAACTTTCGATATGCTGAAAATTATCTTTTTGATGAGTTGCAAGCCATTTTAGAACAAGATGCTGATTACGGAAAGACGGATTCTCAGCAAGGAAAGCGAATTTTAGTCGAATTTGTGAGTGCCAATCCCACCGGCCCTTTAACCGTGGGGCATGGACGAAACGCCGTGCTCGGCGATACCATTGCCAATCTATTAGAATGGACCGGAGCCGAGGTCGACCGGGAGTATTATTTCAACAACGCCGGGCGGCAAATGCGCGTGCTGGGTCAAAGCGTTAAAATCCGGTATTTGCAGGAATTGGGAGATGATATAGACCTTCCAGATGGCAGTTACGAAGGTGAATATATTCGCGACATTGCCAGAGCAATTGTTGAAAAATTTGGAAATGATTTAACTTCCGGCGACCCCGAAAAAGATTTCAAACCCATCGCCGAAGAAAGTATTTTTGAAGACATTCAGCAGACCCTGGAGCGAATGAATATTGAAATGGATTCATTCTTCAACGAGCACGATTTGTATGAAGACGGATCTATTAGCGAAGCCGTTCAAAGTTTCCGGGAGAAAGATTTAGCTTACGATAAAGACGGCGCCACCTGGTTTAAAACCACCAATTTTGGCAAAGATCAGGATACCGTGCTTATCAAAAGCAGCGGTGAACCAACTTATCGCCTGCCCGATATTGCCTATCACGCCAATAAACTTGATCGCGGCTATGATCAGTGCATTGATGTTTTTGGCGCTGATCATATTGCCACCTATCCCGATGTGCTTTCCGGCATCGAAGCACTCGGTTATGATTCTTCCAAGGTTGATGTGGTTGTGTACCAGTTTGTGACCATTGTGAAGGATGGAAAACCTTTCAAAATGAGTACACGAAAAGCCAATTTCGTTACGCTTGATGAACTGATGGATGAAGTAGGTTCTGACGTTACCCGCTTTTTCTTTCTGATGCGCGCTCCTAACACCCATTTGGAATTTGACATCGCCGCAGCCAAAGAAGCGGGAGAGAAAAATCCCGTTTTTTACCTTCAATATGCTCATGCTCGAATCAAAAGTATTTTGCGAAAAGTGGAGCAAGAGTATTCGTTTGAAGAAGGCGCTGATCTGGAACTACTCACTCATGAATCGGAGACAAACCTTATCAAAAGCATGATTCGTTTCCCTGAAATGATCGAAAGCGCTGCCGAAAGCCGCGAGCCGCATCGTTTAATTAACTATCTGAATGACCTGGCTTCACACTTCACTTCATTCTACCATGATTGCCGCATTTTGGGTGAAGAAGAGAACCTTGTTCAGGCCCGCTCAACATTAGCGGCAGCCGTAGCACAGGTTCTGGCAAACGGATTGGGAATTTTGGGAATTAGCGCTCCGGACAG
>DASSAY010000049.1:0-2288 GCA_035699185.1 Balneolaceae bacterium
AAGAGACAATGGCCCAGAAAGTCGCTGACGAGGACCGCACAGAAGAACACAGGCACAGATCAGGAACAAGAGCCATGACGGAGGTCAGACAATTAACGTTGGAAAACTTCTCAGGGAAGAATAATAAGTTTTTTACGTTAACATTTGGAGATCATGGCGACTGGGTGAAAAATGTTGAGGAATGTAATAAGTTATTTAAAAAATTTATTCAAAAGTTAAGGTATAGGTATGGGAAAGACTTTAAATTTTTGGTAGTGGTAGAGTTTCAAGACAAAAACGAAAGGGGGGCGGTGCATTATCATTTGTTACTTGATGAAAAATTTCCGCTTGTACCGGTGAATCGAGATAAGGTAAGGGATTTAAAAGAAGCCGGAAAGTTGCCGGAGCATTATAAAGAAAAGGAAAACCTAGAGGATATATGGTCGTGGGGTTGGGTGTCTATCGAAAAAATAAATCACGTTAGGGACATGGGGAAGTATTTAATTAAGTACATGATAAAAGATTTTGGCGATATTAGATTAGAAGGCAAGAAAAACTATTGGACAAGCCGGAATGTGGACAGGCCCGATAAAATAACGGACTATAACGAGGCGGTGGAGGTGATAAAAAGGCATGAATTAGAAAAAAAAGAGACTGCCTTCGAGGTATCCTATGAATCGGAATACGTCGGGACAGTCATCCTTCGCGAGTACGTCTTAGATTGTTAGATTAAGAGATTAATGATATTATAACATATAGAAGGCTTAAAAGAGAATAAAAGAAGGGTTCTAAAAGAGAGCGCCAGTGAGCGTTTAGAAGAATATAAAAGAGATCCCCTTAAATAGCTGAACAAGAAAAGCCTAAAACACGAGAAGCGAGGTCTTTAAATGGACGTGCTTTCAGTTGTGGTCGGCGTGTTTTGTTTTTTTCTGTTCCAGTGGCTATTCAGGGGGGTTTTTTTGTTTGTCTTTTTTAAGGTCGCTGGGCATATCGTCAAGAACATGAAAGGGGAAATGGAGAATGCAATGCAAAATTTGCGGAACAACGAAAAGCAAGAACGGGAATGAATTTAAGTCGCAAGGGCAGTTAAATTTACATGAGTATCACTGTCGCATGAAGCAGGGAACAGGGGAGCAGTCGAGCGCCGCAAAAGCGCCGCAAGGTTGCCAACATAATTGGCGGCTACTGAACCCTAGAAAAAAAGATGAAGCGGCGGCTATGCAGTCGCAATATGGGGAGGTTTGTATAAAATGTCAGGAATTACGATAGAACATGAATTGCAAGGGGGCGAAGCCGTTGAGGGAGCTGAAACCACAGAAAACCTTGAGGGCGTTCGTGTGGATGATGGTGATGATTCAGCTGGTGGCGGTGGTTTTGATTTATCTTTTTTAAAAAGCAGGACGGGGGAAGGCCCAGTCGAAGAATATGTAAATCACCCGTTAAATTTCAACAGTTCCCCGGCGTTGGCCAGAATCATTCGTGGAGCGACAGGAATCATGGGCGAATTAGATTTTGCGCTTGCTGATATTGCATTCGGTCTGCTGGAGCACATGAGGGGGCGATACAGTGTCAAAGCTGATTGAATTTGACGGGCATACAACATTGATGGGAATCACCCGGAGCGGCAAGACGTATGCGGCGAAAAAGAGCTTGGCGGCGCAGTCGTGCGGCGTGCTGTTTTTTAACACGCAACATGAACAAATGCCGGGTTTCACAAAGGCAGATAAAAGCAATACATGGGAGCAAATTAAGGCCCTGCTAGACAAGGGCCAAAAAGTGGCTTATTTTCCGGCTTTTGAAGATGAATTGAGAGATAAAGAGCTTGGCTATCTGATCGGAAAACTACATGACGGGACAGAAAAAAATGTGATCGTGGCTGTTGATGAGGTTCATTTATTCGGGAAGCAGGGCCAGAAAGATATGATAAAGGTAGCAACAACGGGTCTACGGTTTGGAGTGAAAGGGGTGTGGCTGTCCCAACGTCCGGCGAATATCGACAATACGCTTATGACACAATCAAATCAATTTGTGATTTTCAAGTTGAACATGGAAGGGGCCTATTTAGACCGTTATCGTATGCCGTCCGAGGAAATCAAAAATAAGATTGAGCAGGGCGGCCAGTATAATTATGTTGTTTATGATTGGGATACCTTAAAAGGCCCTTTTAAGGCGTAAAAAATTAACGCTTGACAGGCTTAAAAAGGCCTGTGATACGGATAAAGAGTAAGAAAATTCAAAGGGGGTAAAAAAAGCATGGCAAAGCTTGGGCAGTTTCAAACGCCAACGGGCGCAAAGGGTAGCATTTTTTC
>DASSAY010000050.1:0-3500 GCA_035699185.1 Balneolaceae bacterium
TGCCGGGCAATCGCACTGCCTTTGTTGCCAAATTGTCTGTCAGCATACCGCTTTATCGCGATCGTTATGAAGCTCAAAAACAAGAGGCCAGACTGACTATGCAATCTATAGAATACCAACAAATTCATCTACAAAATCAATTAACAACAAAGGCCGAAAAGCAGCTGCAGGAATATCGTGATGCCCAATACAGAATCAATTTGTATAAAGATAAGCTGATTCCAAAAACGAACCGGGCTTTGGAAATTGCTATCGAGAGTTATTCGGCAGGGACAGGGAATTTTGAAGAACTCATTCGGCTGCTGCAGCAACTGCTAACGTATGAAATGAAACTCAATACAGCCTATGTAGAAAGTAATATTGCTGTTGCCGGTATCGAATATCTGTATGGGAAGTATAATGAATATTAGTCATGAGTCCTGAGTCTTGAGTCATGAGAGCTCACGACTCAAGACTCAAAACTCACTACTAAATAAAATGCTATGAAAACACAAATCAGCTTCAAACAAACAGCCAAAATCAGTGGATTGCTGCTAACCGGCCTCCTGCTGGGATGGTTATTTTTCGGCGGATCTTCTGCTGAGACTGTCAATATGGATCAGCATATAGCCGAGACTCATACCGATGAAGAGGGGAATATTGTCTATACGTGCAGTATGCACCCTCAGGTGCGCAAAAGTGAACCGGGAAACTGCCCCATCTGCGGGATGGAATTAATACCTGTCGGAAGTTCGGAATCGGGACAACCGGAGAATCCTCAAGCACTGACAATGACCCCCGTTGCTATGAAACTGGCTGATGTTGCTACCGCCGAGGTTGTCAGCACAGAAGCAGTCAACCGGATTCGTATGCCCGGCAAAGTTGCGGTGGATGAACGAAAAATCAGTGTGATACCGGCCTACTTTCCGGGACGCATTGAAGAGCTTTATGTAAATTTTACGGGCGCTTATATAGAAAAAGGCGACAAGCTGGCTTCGGTATATGCACCGGAATTAATTACGGCTCAAAAAGAACTGCTTGAGGCTTACCGCAGGCGAAAATCAAATCCTGTTTTATATCGCTCTGCACGTCAAAAACTTGAAAATTGGGAACTATCTGAACAGCAGATTGATGCCATCATTCAAGCAGGTGAACCGCAGACTAACTTTACTATTCGCGCCAACCAAAGCGGTTATGTATTAGACCTGAATATTGCGACCGGCGATTATATCAAACCCGGCCAGCCTTTGCTTAAAATGGCAGATTTATCAAGCGTTTGGGTGCTTTTTCAAGCCTATGAAAACGATATTATGGGGATGAATATGGGCGATAGCGTTCAATTTACCGTTGCGGCCTATCCCGGACAGACATTTGAAGCAGAGGTAACTTATATCGATCCCATTGTTGGTGAAAAACACAGGACGATAACAGTGCGTACAGAAGTTGCCAACAAAGATGGATTGCTGAAGCCGAATATGCTGGTGAAGGGGGTTGTTTCAGCCACACTTTATGAAGGTCAACCCACACTCCAGATACCGCGGAGCGCTGTGATGTGGACGGGCAAGCGATCCATTGTTTATGTAAAAGTTCCCGGTGCTGCTCAACGTATGTTTGCGGCCCGCGAGGTTGTTTTAGGACCAAGAGTGGGCGATAATTATGTAGTTATAGAAGGCCTTAAAGAAGGCGAAGAAGTAGTTGTTCAGGGTAACTTTATGATTGATGCCGCTGCCCAGTTGGCGGGAAAATTGAGTATGATGAACCGTGAGCCCGGCAGCGGCGGTGCTTCAAGAATGCCTGGAATGCCCGGGATGAATATGGGAGGCGATATGGAGAACAGCAGCTCAAAAATGAAGATGGACCAACCGTCTCGGAAAATTTTCCCTGAATCGGAAAACACGAATATCGACAAAGTCCAGGTTCCCGATGCCTTCAAAGAGCAGCTTGATGAAGTGGTTGATGCCTATTTAGAAGTAAAAAATGCGCTGACTAAAGATGACTTACAAACGGCTTCATTAGCTGCAAATGGTTTGAAAGAAGTGTTGTCTGATATTGATATGAATTTGATTAAAGACGATCAGCAAATGAAAATCTGGATGACCCATCTGGACGCTCTGAAAAAACATATTGAAGCGGTTGAACAAGCAGAAGGCCTTGAAGAATTCCGTAAGCAATTTGCCCTTCTTTCCGGGGCACTGGCTGAGACGTTGACCACTTTTGGAGTCGAACGTCCGCTGTATGTACAATTTTGCCCTATGGCTCTTGAAGGGGAGGGCGCTTATTGGGTCAGTGCACAAGAACAAATTACTAACCCTTATCTGGGACAGATGATGCCGGAATGCGGGGAAGTGAAAAAGCAGATAAAGCCAAACGAATAATTCAGTAAGGATTTATTTGACCGATGTTAATCTAAACAAAAAACGATAACACCAAAAAGAAGGTGATCATTATGAAACGACTACTCGCACTAAGCGCACTTGCAACTGCCCTGTTTTTTGCTCAGCCGGCTCAGGCTCAGCAGCAGAACAACCAGGCAGACAGCACTTCCATGAATCACATGGAGATGATGCAGGATTCTACCATGCACAACATGATGGGCAGGTGTATGAACATGATGAAAGGTATGATGAGCAATATGAAGTCCGACAGTACTATGTCTCATTGTGATTGAAAAAATGGAAGATTTGCAACGCATTAAAACTACCCTGATTGATTTAATCGATTCCTGTGATGGTGAAGGTCTCACAGGTGAATGTCCTATTTTAGAAGCTTTGGAGGGCGGAAATAAAACGGAATGAATAAGTACAATATCAAGCTTAACTGATTATTGAAAAGACGGTATTCCCCACCTTTTTTCCTTATTGAATAATTTTAATTACTGTCGTCAGTAATATAAGCTAAGGAACAAAGTATGCTGTCATTACTAATAATAAAACTGAATGAGGGACAAAAAATATTTTTCTTAAAAAATCATTAGTAGTGAATTCAATAGAAAATTAAATCAATTTAAATTACTTATGCCGCAAGAGACTTCTACTCAAAGTAAACTACAAAATAAGTTTTCGCGTGACAAGCTTATCAGCCGTTATAAAGCCATTCGTTCTTTTACAGAGGTTCTCACCGAACCCTTAAAGGCAGAAGATTTTGTGGTTCAGGTTGCTGAGCGTACCAGTCCGGCTAAATGGCACCTGGCCCATACGAGCTGGTTTTTTGAGACTTTTTTATTAGAAAAGACCGATGCGGATTATCAGAGACTACATCCTCAATACAGTTACCTTTTTAACTCATATTACCTGCAAACCGGTGTTCCTCACTGCCGGGCCCGCAGAGGTAATATCTCGCGGCCTACCGTTAGCCAAGTCTTTGAATATCGTGATTACATAAATGAACATGTATTAAACCTGCTTAAAAACAGTTCTGATGAAGAGTTTAAAAAATGGGCTCCCATCATAGATATTGGATTGCATCACGAACAGCAACACCAGGAGCTGTTGCTAACCGATCTTAAGTTCATGTTTGCCCAA
>DASSAY010000051.1:0-4012 GCA_035699185.1 Balneolaceae bacterium
AAACGGCTTCCCGCTCTGTATGTCATCCCCCCGATGGTTCGGGGCTTTTTTGGGGAAGAGGGATCTCAAATGTAATAAAGGCAAGTACTTAGGATTAAGATAACAACGGTATCAACGCTTGAGATCCCTCTCCCGAAAGCATTCGGGATCGGGATTGACAGCTTTGAGAAAAAAATGTGTTCTGTAGGACCTTAAGGAATGATGAATTTTCTTTTTCGTCGTACATCCGGGTTTGATGTCCACGAATTGGAGCAAGGTGTCTATAAACTGCTTATGCTGTGAGGGAGTTGTACTCCGGAGCTTAGCTACAAGGAACCCACCCCATTGAACTGCTGGACGCAGTTCAATCATCCCCTCCAGGGAGGGGACTAAGAAATGAGCTGATTCCGAAATAGGCATTCATTTAAATGCCGTTGGGATTGATGATTATCGATCTTTTTCACCCCCAAACCCCCTAAAGGGGGCTTTTTCTTGCCGTTTAATTTGCCATTGAGCGATTCTATAAAATTTTGTTGGAATTATTAAAAATATCTATTGCCCCGCGCCTTTAGGCCAGGGATAGAAAAGAGGCCCTCCCTAAAGGGGCTTTTAGTTTGATCATTCTATCCGTTGGTTAAAGCCAGCGGCAATGATTTTTGATTAATGTAGAGCTTTAACTGTAACCCCAAGCGCCTGCTTGGGAAAGCAGCATTTACAAACTAACCGGAAACGATAATTCGAGTAAATAATAATAGTACTCAACAGTTTTAGAGATACCTGTTATCGAAGCAGGGCGCTTCGATTTACATATTTCCCTTAAAGAGGACTTGCTGACCCACCCCCAGCCCCTGACATCCAAAATTGCAGTAAAACCACAGTATTTTCATTGTAACTTTGAATGACCAGAAAAACTTTTATTTAAATGATCGTCTCCCCTTGAGGGGAGACGATCGAATGAGGCGTTTGTCCTCTCATTCGACCTGAGGAATGTTTTTGACTAAACTAACGATGAACACCTCCTGACCCAATTTCGCAGAAAGCGCGAAATTGGCACCATTTGCTGAACTTTTATTAGATAATTCATTAAAATTTAAATTTGCCATTATTAAAAGAGCAAAATTGCCATATTTTATCTAAGTTTATAAATTAAAAAGGCTACCCGTTGCCACGGGTAGCCGCCTAACATCCTGTAAAAACAGGATAATGTTAAAAACAGGATCTCGAATTAGACCTCGGGTTCCTGTTCTTTTTTTACGGTAACCGAGCCCAGATACACGCTGCTGGATACTTCCTCACCGTCTGCGGAGACAAAAGAAAGATAGACTTCCATGTCATCTCCCTGGTGAGAGGCCGGAACAGTAACGGTATAGGTTTGCTCGCTTCGCTGGGGACCATCCTCAGCAATGTACAGCGCCCGTTCTTTTGTAGAATTATACAAAAGGATGACTGCTTCATCATCAGGTGAAGCACTGCCCATCAAATTGTTGGTCTCCCAAGTGAAGGTAATCTCACCCGGATTCTCCGATAGAGCAACAGCACCTTCGGGGGGATATAAGTCCCCACGCGTTACCATTACCGCAGGATAATCTATCTGCTGATCAGGGACTTCTCCCATAACAGCATTTTTGAGGTTATATGAGATTGCACCGTTAAAAGATGAACGGTTCGTACTTGTCTTATCAAAGCCCGCCCGGATAACCGGTTTAAACTTCTTAAGGAACTGTACGATCAGCGCGAACTTTCCTCGCTGCTTTTGTTGAGCAGGAGTGTTCGGGTTACTAACATGATCTGGTCGTGAGCGCATGTAGTCGATGTTTCTCCAGTGGCTACCTATGATGTTGCCAAGTTTGCCAGAAAAAGCACCGGTTGCGCCATTCTTATATTTACCCATTTTATTAAGGTATTTAATTAAAGTTAATGCGACATGACGAGCCTGCCGGTTTAGCCGACAATGATCCGCCGGTCGCGTTTCGCCAGTGAATCTAACAGCAGAAAACCCTTCTGGCAAGCTCCCGGGGCCGCTTTCCCTCACTTTCCCCCGCTTTCCCCTGTTTTCCCCACCTTTTATTTGATGGAATTAATCATTTATCTATTATTGTCATTTCGAGCGTAGGTTCTTTTGCTTTTGAAAGAACCGGAGCCGAGAAATCTCATCCGTTATAAAGCATCTACTCCTCCTTATAGGGGCGGTAGCCATTTTTTTTGCGGATGAGATTTCTCCGCTTCGCTCTCTTCGTTCACTACAGTCGAAATGACAGTTGAAAGCTTTAATGTTATCTCGAACTCCCATTATTTATAATTTACAAAGCCAGAACAAAAACTTACTAAGCCCGCAACAACCCGCATCCCGCTCCGTCCCGGCTAAGCGGAGTTGATATGGACTTGGTACGGCCTTGGTACGGACATGGTACGGAGAAAGTCCCTGTTTAAGCGGAGCCCCTTCGGAGCCTTTTTCGAGGGCTTCGGAGCACCTATTTTTTAAGTGCGGCTCTGTGTGGGAGTTAAAAAATTAAGGCGAAAGGATTTTCGATTTATGATTCGTACATTTTTCGCCACCCATTTTCACCCCCAAACCCCCTAAAGGGGGCTTTTTCTTGCCGGTTTTCATAATCTTCCCTTGAGGGAAGTACCCGCGTGGGTTTTCGCGGGGGAAGGGTGTCTTATGAATTCGTGCTGACCACCCCAAATCCCTGCCTATGGCAGGAAAAGCGCTGGCGCAAGGATGAGCTTTTTTTGAAGCTTGTTCTGAATTATTGCAAATAATTCAATAATCTTCCCCCTTCGAAGGTCGCCGACGCCTCATAGCTTTAGCGACGTGGCGGGGCGCAGGGGGATGGCCTTTTGATGATTCTGATCATAGAAACCCACCCATTTGCAAAAAGCGCAAAGTCACCCTTTCTGCCGGCTGGCGGAGACTTTATTCTTACCCGTTTGTAGTTTTTAAACCTTTCATCTGGCGCAAGTGTCTCACTTGTGCCACTTTTACCCCCAACCCCCTAAAGGGGGCTTTCATGCAGGTTTTTAGTAAATTAGAGCTACAATTAAAACAAATCTGTATTCTGGGTGAAAGCTTTGGTTTTTTCCCAAAACTGTAAACTTCCGAAGGATGCCTCACGGCAGAAGAATCTCCCAGAAACGAGCAACTAACGTTTGAAGGGCTGCCTTTAGGTGCTACGCGAGTCGATTCAAGGAGCTCCTTCGGCTACGCCCTGAAAAAGCGCAGGGCTACGTTCGGGATGACAGTTAAAAAAAAGGAAACAAATAACGAAGCACTGCCTCCTGCCACTGCCAACTGAACCCTTTCCGTGCTTCCGTGGCTACCATCCACTTGCCTTTTTGAAAGTTTTCGTGCTTCTTATGTTTCCGCGGCTATAAAGAAATTAATGAGATATGAAAAAAACTCCCATTGAAAAGATATTATACGGAAGCTGGCGCCCCTGGAAAGAGGGCGGGCCGGAGCAGTTTTTGGAAGAGCAAGGAGAGGAGCAGAATGAGGCAAATTCCATTTCTCTCTTGAGTGAAGTACAGATACCGGAACCTTTCGGTCGTATTTCCTTGGCTTATAAAGAATGTATTGATCGGGGTCTGTTATGGTGGTATGCCGGAAGGGTGGATGAGATTGAAGAGCAAAAAGAGGATAGAGACCGCCGTTATTTGCTTAAGGTATTGACCGGTGACCTGGAGACGATGCTGAAGGATATTTCGGGCCTCCGCCAGAAGGTTTTGGTACATTCAGAAATGCCAAAAGATTCGTTGTCTGCTTTTGTGTTGGATGTTATGGGCAGACGTCTGATGAATCTGCTGCTGGATTTAAGCAAACGGTACGGGGCGCTGGATGATTCAAAAATGAACAGTGTTGAAGAGGGTTATTTGAAGCTGCTGAATATGTCTTTACCGAAGCCTTCACCCTTTAAGCCTTCAATTGCATGGTATAGGAAGGAGGCTCAAAAGTACCTAAAAATGGTGGCGGTGAATATTCCTTTATTCAGTGAAAAGGGTTCGGAAATTTCCGGGTTGATACGAGAGCTATACC
>DASSAY010000052.1:0-4672 GCA_035699185.1 Balneolaceae bacterium
CCGACGAATACCGGCCGCCGCCGATGATTCACTCAAAATTCGAAAATAACCGATTTCTCCGGTAGCATCCACATGCGTTCCGCCGCAAAGTTCCATCGAAAAATCAGGATCAAAAGTAATCACCCGAACGCTGTCGCCGTATTTTTCGCCAAACAGCATCGTTGCGCCCCGTTCTTTGGCTTCATCAATCGGCACTTCGCGCTCTTCACCACGGGTGATGTTTTGCTGAATCCGCTCATTCACGATTTCCTCGATTTGTTGCAACTCCTTGGGAGAAACTTGCTCATAATGAGAAAAATCAAAGCGCAGGTGATTTTCATCAACCAGTGAACCTTTTTGATTCACATGGCTGCCCAGCACTTTTTTCAAAGCGGCATGAACCAAGTGCGTAGCAGAGTGATGTTTCCTGATTTCACGCCGCCGTCCGGCATCAACCATCGCCTGCCATTCGCCTTCGGGCTGCCCGGGCAGCTTATCAACAAAATGAATGAAGCCGTCGGGAGATTTCTGCACATTCAGCACCCGCAAATGCTCATCACCGTTGCTGATGATGCCCGTATCGGCCACCTGTCCCCCGCTCTCGGCATAAAAAGGCGTTTTTTCAAGAATGATGGAATGCTGCCCGTCCGCATTTCGCAGCGCTTTTATCCGGCTCTCTGCTGAAAGCGAATCGTAACCTACAAAATCGAATTCATCAGAATCATTCACCGGAATCCATTCACTTTTTTCAGACTGATCTACCTTGAACTTACCGGCCGCGCGGGCACGTTCTTTTTGCTGCTGCATCCGCTTGTCGAAGCCTGCTACATCCACTTCAACTCCGCGTTCACGCGCCATCAACTGGGTCAAATCAATGGGAAAACCATAGGTATCGTGCAGTTTGAAGGCGTCTTCACCCGAAATTTTATCCTTGCCTTCAACCATTTCCTCAAACAACTCGATGCCCTGCCCCAGCGTGTTCAAAAAGCTTTTTTCTTCAGAATGAATCACATTCGAAACGTATTCCTCTTGCTGAATCAGCACAGGAAATACGTCTTCAAACTGTTCGGCTAAGGTGGGTACTAATTTGTAGAAAAAAGGCTGTTTCAAATCAAGCCTATCCCAGCCGTAACGGATCGCGCGACGCAGGATCCGGCGAATCACAAAACCGCGTCCCTCATTGCCGGGTGAAGCGCCATCGGCAATGGCAAAACTCACCGCGCGGATATGGTCAGCGATCACCCTCATGGCGATGTCGGTTTGCTCATCATCGCCGTAATTCACACCGGCCAGTTCCCCAATTTTATTGAGCAGCGGAGTGAAGACATCAGTATCATAATTGGATTTTTTGCCCTGCAAAACGGCACACATTCGTTCGAAACCCATACCGGTATCGACGTGCTGAGCAGGCAGTTTTTGCAGCGAACCGTCCGGCTTTCGGTTGAACTGAATGAAAACGAGATTCCAGATCTCCATCACCCGCGAATCGTCCATATTTACAAGTTCTGTGCCATCCACTTTCGCACGCTCTTCATCAGGGCGCAAATCGACATGCACTTCTGAGCAAGGTCCGCAGGGGCCGGTATCGCCCATTTCCCAGAAGTTATCGGCTTTACCAAACTTTAGAATGTGTTTTGGGTTGATGGACGTCTCCGATTCCCAGAGCTCAATCGATTCATCATCTACCGGCAAGCCGTCTTCATCATCACCTTCAAAAACGGTGGCGTACAGACGGTCAGGCTCAAGTCCCCAGACATCAACCAAGAGCTCCCACGCCCAGCGAATCGCTTCCTTTTTAAAATAATCGCCGAATGACCAGTTGCCCAGCATTTCAAAAAGTGTGTGGTGATAGGTGTCGTAGCCGACTTCTTCGAGGTCGTTATGTTTACCACTCACGCGGATGCAACGCTGGCTGTCTACCACACGATGCCAGATTTTTCCGTCTTTTTCGTAGCCGGATTGCTCTCCCAAAAAGATGGGCTTGAATTGATTCATTCCCGCGTTAATAAATAAAAGTGTGGGATCGTTTTGCGGTACTACCGGCGAACCGGGGACTTTAAGATGCCCCTTCTCTTCGAAAAAATCCTGAAATTCGCGACGAATTTGAGCTGCGCTCTTTTGCGACATGAAAAATTACCTTTACAGAGTTCTAAATTTTATAATTGATGAAAATAGCAAAAATTAGGGTTGAACTCATCCCTTTAATCCATCTATCTAAAAATTTCAAAGGAATAAATTTACTTTTATTTGTTTTTATTAATTTTTTCTAATATTGTTGTAGCACGTTGGTAAACATCTACAGACTAATTAAAACATAAAAAGGGATAGTATGTCTCTCCTTTCTAATAGTATTATAGAACAACCCGTTGCTTCTAAGGCAGCATCGGTTCAAGAAAAAATTCTACTCGAAAAACAATTTCCTTTTAGCTCCGAAAAAATCGGTCCTACTGTTGATCTATATTTTCATGAGCTTGCCAAGAAAAAATCATTCGGACAAAATGTCCTTCGGTTTTTGGCATCTCTTATATTAAGCCTCGCTTTTGCTATTTCTCTGCCTATCGTGGCCTTACTTATAAAAATATCATCTTCTGAACCGGTTCTTAAAAAGAGGGAAATGACCGGCAGAAGGGGTACGAATTTTATCCATTATTCATACTCTACGAAAGATTCGGCCAGTAACAAAGAATTTTTGTTTGGCGCTTTTTTGCGAAAAACAGGGCTTGCGAAGCTGCCTTCTGTGATTAATATCTGGAAGGGAAATTTAAATTTGGTAGGTCCTCAGCCCTATCCCGTTGAATGGTGTAATGAGTGGAATAATCAGTTTACCGATTTTTACAAACGTTTTTCTTTTGAGCCCGGTTTTTTGGGTGTTGCGGAACCGGTTACAAACCCGCAGGATATCAATCAGGTGAACCGGGCACTGAGGCAGGAACTGCACTATATACTTAATCCTTCGTTTAAGGCAGACCGGCGGCGCTTGTTGCGAAGGGTTAGTTTTCTGTAGAGTAAGATAATGAGTAGTGAGGCGAAAGCTCATGACTTACAACTCAAGACTCATAACTATTAATACACTTCAACAAAGGTACGGGCGGAAGGCTTGATGTATCTTTTCAAGTCTTTTTCATCCCATTCGGAAGGCTCTTTATTCACGGCCTGTTTGCGTATATCTAAATAATCGGTTAAATCTTTATCACCCAGGGCGCGATAAATGCCTTCTTCCATTCCTTTAAGCCCACAAATATACATCAGGGTGTTGTCTTTGGATAAAAGCGGATCGAGCAACTTCGACTCATCCCACAAGCAGGTTTGTACATATTTTTTTGTGCCATCAACCCGTCGAGATTCGCGGGAAATATGAGGCAGATAATGAAAATTAGGATGTTTCTCCTGCAAAGGCTCAAAATAGTCAGCGTAAAGCAGGTCGGTTCGATAGGCGCAGCCGAAAACAAGTACGATTTCATTCTCAATGCCGGAATCCAGAAGCTCTTTAATCATTCCGCGATAAGGGGCGATGCCGGTGCCGGTAGCGAAGAAAATATAGTTGAAATCGCCGGCGTTTTCGGGAAGCAAAAACCGTCGTCCGCTGGGCCCTGTCATTTTTACTTTGTCACCCGGTTGAAGCCCGGCCAGGTAATTTGAGCAGACTCCCAGGTAGAGTGAATGATCATCAAACTCTTCGATGGTTCGTTTAACTGTGGTAGAAACCAGATGCGGTTTGTTTTTCTCTCCTTTTGTGGGTGATGCTACCGAATACAGGCGGAGTTTATGAGGACGCCCGTTTTTATCTTTGCCCGGTGCCAAAATGCCTATTGACTGTCCCGCGCGAACATGGCCTTCCAAATCGGTTCCTGAAATATCGAAAACCACATGGCGTACAAAATTGGGACTACTTTCTTTTGTGCAGATATAATTTTCTACCACCGGCACTTCCACCGGATTTTTAGGCGTATAAATGTTTAATTCAACCTCAGGAAGCTTGATTTCGGGCATAACTGCAATCACAGGAACCATTATTTAGATCAAGTTTAAATGCGGCTTGAAATTGTAAAGCTTCACTGAAATAAACAAGTATTTTTTTGATTGATTAAGCCACTAAAGCATGGAAACACGAAATGGTAAGTATCTTGGGAGAAAGACGAACTTATCATCAATAGCACATTGATTCTTTCTCATAACGAGGCTATCCAAAAAGTTATGAAAGGCACTTAAATAAGGGTAATTCAAATTAATGTCTTTAATCAATCCCCCTAATCCCCCTTCTCCAAGGGGGACTTTTCTCTTAATTTAGGGATAGAATTTAACAAGCTCTAGCTCTATAGTAATTCTATAAATAAAACATCAAGCCGAGGGTAAAGAGATTGCCGCTGAAATCGGCATCTTCGGGGGCGTTTTCGCCCTCAGGAGTGAGAAAGATATAGCGATAATCCAGGCTTAAGGCTACATCATCACTCAATGCCAGTTCGGCTCCAAAGCCTAAATGGTAGCCGAAATCGAATTGGCTTTCCCAATCATCGCTCAGGGGCCCCTCGGAATCATAGATGGTATAGTAGGCACCGATACCCGCGAGGCCATAGGGAGAAAAACCATCGATGGGTAAAAAGAGCATCAACGAACCGGTTACGGGGACAAATTTGGTTTCGTAAGATTGTCCCGCAAAGCTTGTTTCCGTTCCCGGCCGGTATGACACCGAGCC
>DASSAY010000053.1:0-5538 GCA_035699185.1 Balneolaceae bacterium
AAAAATATTGGCGAAAAAGTTGGCGGTTTCTACGGCAGGATTCATCAAACAGCCATCGGTGGTACAGTGAGCCCCGCCACTTGTTTTATGGTTTGACTGCGTTGGTGTTCCATTACCCACCAGCCCCATCAAATGGCCGAATTCATGCCGAAAAACCGTGCCTTCAATTTTTTCTTCGGGAGGTGCGGCCAGTCCGCTGCTTATGTCTTCAATCGTTTTTCCAAAAACCGCCAGAGAAGTATTCCAGTAGGCCACGCCTATCACATTCGGATTCTCGTACTCACCATCAACCATCAGAAAATAAGAGTGAAGCGTTTCATCATTCTTTTGAGTGAAGTTATCCCGGTATTTTTCTTCTAAAGAGCGTATTTCACTTATGGTATAGGCATCTTTTCCGCCGGAGGGAACCTCCGTAAGTTCAAAAGAAACGGATTGTTTGTTGAGGCGATCCTGCAAAAAGGTTTTCAGGCTGTCCAGTCCCGCGCGGGTGGGCTTGTGTCCCGGCATATAATCAATTTCTACCTGAAGGGCTGTGTACTCATCACCCCGAAGATAAAATTCCGCAGAACTTCCCGGAGCGGCTTTGCTGTTGATACTGTTTTCTGTTCTGCCTCCATTTTCATCTCCGGGAACCGGGCCAGTGGAACCGGTAGAATCAGTACAGGTGTAAGTAAAGAATGCCAGTGAAAAAATAACCAGTAAAAAAGAAAATCGTTTAAGTGAATGCATGGTCAAAGAAATTAATTTATTGCTACTTTCCTCCGTTTGCCCTGAGATCAGCGATACAATTAGCATCAAGATAAGATATACCTTCTCCCGCTATATATTGAATACCGGTGGTTTGGGTGGCATAATACATCAGGCACTCCTCGTTATCGCAGTGGTTGCCGTGCTGTTCATCCCGGTGCTCGGTTTGCATTTCAGTACCTGAACCGGGAATGGCTACAAGCCCAAATAAATGGCCGAATTCGTGACGAAAGGAAATAGTTTCAATCTGATACCGTGAAGGCTGACCTACTGCTCCGCTGGCTTCATCGTAAGAAGGACCGAAAAAGGCGTTGGATGTATTGTAGTAAGCAATGCCGAGCAGTTCCATTTCCTGGTATTTACCGTCAACAATGATCATATAAGCTGCCAGACGGGTATCTTTGGTGAAGGTTGAACGATATTTTGCTTCCAGCGTGCGTATTTCTTCGGCGCTGTATTCGGCTTCTCCCCCCGATGGCACCTTTGTAGGCTCTTTGATAATCACAGAGCTTTTATACAGTCGTTGCTTAAAAAAAGCTTTCAGGCTGTCCAGCGCCCGCTCATTGGGCTTATAACCCGGCATGTAATCCACTTCAACAATGAGATCGGTGAATCTTGAATCGGATAAAAAATCATTTGCTGCACTGCCCGGTTGCGCAATATGAGAATATTCTGGCAAAGGTGGCATGCAACAGACTCTGTCCCGATCACTGCAAGAATAAGCGACTGTAGCGATTATTATAATGAAGAGAGACCGAAGCGGTACTAAATTATTCATGCTGTTTCTACTGATTTCCATGCCGTCCTTTTCCTGCAAAGAAATTCGCAATTAATTTTCACAATGTAAATGATTCATCTGTTAATGCTGGCTTGGGCACTATCTTTTCTGAAAGCGGAACTTATATCTCTCATCAAGAATTCTTAAATTAAGGCGCTTCATTTGGTTAGCAAATTAATCAACAAATCAACCATTCAATAATTATTTCTTATGGCAAAAGAATTTGACGTCTGTGTAATCGGATCAGGCCCCGGCGGATATGTGGCCGCGATTCGCGCATCACAACTTGGTTTTAAAACGGCAATTGTAGAAAAACGCCACCTTGGCGGCGTTTGTTTAAATATCGGCTGTATCCCCACTAAAGCATTATTGCGCTCGGCAGAAGTCTTTGAAAGCATTGTACATGCGGGCGACTACGGGGTGAACGTTAAGGATTATTCGCCCGATTTCGACAGCATCATCAAGCGCAGCCGCAATGTGGCCGACAAAATGAGCAAAGGCGTTCAATTTTTGATGAAAGCCAACAAAATTGAAGTGTTTGAAGGCAAAGGCGTTTTTGAGTCTAAAGGCCAAATTAAAGTGGTTGATGACAACGATAAAACCAAAGAACAGGTCAAAGCCAAAAATTTCATCATTGCCACAGGTGCTCGTCCCCGTCAGCTACCGAATATCGAGATCGACGGCAAAATGGTTATCGACTCCGAAGATGCTATGAAGCTTGAAAAACAGCCTAAGAAAATGGTGGTGATCGGCGCAGGAGCCATCGGTGTGGAGTTCGCCTATTTCTACAACACCATCGGAACTGAAGTCACGATTGTGGAATTGCAAGATTCGCTGGTGCCGGTTGAGGATAAAGATGTGGGTAAAGAGCTCGGCAAAATTTACAAGAAAAAAGGCATCGACATCCGCACTGGAAGCACGGTTGAAAAGGTTGAAAAAAGCGGTAAAGGTGTGAAGGTAACCATCAAAAAAGGTGATAAAGAAGAAACCGTTAAAGCCGATGTGGTGCTTTCTGCCGTGGGCGTTACCGGAAATGTGGAAGGCATCGGACTCGAAGAAATTGGCGTAAAGCACGAGAAAGGAGCCATCAAAGCAGATCGAAAAACTTATAAAACCAATGTTGATGGCGTTTATGCCATCGGTGATGTAATCGGCGCTCCCTGGCTGGCTCATAAAGCAACGCACGAAGGACTCGTTTGCGTTGAAAAGCTGGCAGGCGAAAACCCAATTCCGGTTAATTATGATAATATTCCGGGTTGTACTTATTGCGAGCCACAAATTGCTTCGGTCGGTTATACCGAGCAGCAAGCCAAGGATGAAGGCTATGACATCAAAGTGGGCAAGTTTCCCTTCTCCGCCAGTGGTAAGGCCGCCGGACTTGGCCATGAAGAAGGCTTTGTAAAAGTTATTTTTGATGACAAATACGGCGAATGGCTGGGCTGCCATATGATTGGCTCTCACGTTACAGAGCTGATTGCCGAGGCCGTCGTAGCCCGCGAACTGGAAACAACAGGACATGAAATTATCAGCGCTGTTCACCCGCACCCGACGATGTCAGAAGCGGTGATGGAAGCCACTGCCGAAGCTTATGGTGAGGGCGTGCACCTGGGCTCCAAGCCTAAAAAGAAAAAGTAAGGTTTCACGCAGAGCCGCGGATAATATTTACACTAACTTTAAATGAAGTGATGCGTAATGCGTAACGAGTAATACGTTTTACGCATTACTCATTACGTAAGGCACTAAGTGTTGTGAAAATTATTGAACTATATGATTTAGGCCGTGCCCCCTATCAACCCGTATGGGAATTACAAACAGCTATTCAGCAGCGGCTGATTGATGAAAAACTCCGGCGCCGAAAACAGGAGCTCACCGAAACCAAACGTCAAAATAGCGATGTTTTACTGTTTGTTGAGCACCCACACGTGTACACGCTCGGCAAAAGCGGCGATAAAGCAAATATGCTGAAGGGATTGGCTGAATTAGCCGGCATCGATGCCGAATTTGTTGAAGTCGATCGCGGCGGAGACATCACCTACCACGGGCCGGGACAAATCGTGGGCTATCCCATTTTTGATATGGGTTATCACTTCACCGATGTCCATAAATACTTGCGTTACCTGGAGGAAATCATCATTCGAACCTGCGCGGATTATGGCATTAAAGCGGGACGCATCAAAGGCTTAACGGGCGTTTGGGTTGATGATGCAAAAATTTGTGCGATGGGCATTCGCTGTTCCCGCTGGGTGACGATGCATGGCTTCGCACTCAACGTGAACGCCGATTTAAGCTATTTCAACCACATCATTCCCTGCGGCATTACTGATAAAAAAGTGACCAGCTTGGGAAAAATTTTGGGGCGTAAGGTTGATGAGAATGAAGTGAAGCAACGTCTCATCACTCATTTCGAAAACGTCTTTAATATCCGCATCTCAAAAGCTGATTCACTTCCTGAACTGGATAGTGAATTTTCGTATCTTAAGAAATCTGGTACAGAAGCAGTATCCCATTAATTTTCTGATTTTT
Source organism: Balneolaceae bacterium (assembly GCA_035699185.1). GTDB lineage: Bacteria > Bacteroidota > Rhodothermia > Balneolales > Balneolaceae > Fodinibius. The sequence continues at coordinate 4,049 of DASSAY010000053.1, forward strand.
GATTCATGATTAAAGAACTCAATGTTGTTGACCGGAACGAAACAGCAAAACGGCGTCCCGACTGGCTTCGCGTAAAACTGCCATCGGGCGAAAAGTTCAAACAGGTTTCGGAGACTATTCAAAAGCATTCGCTGAATACCGTTTGCTCGGAGGCCCGCTGCCCGAATATGGGTGAATGCTGGGGCAACGGAACGGCAACGTTTATGATTTTGGGTGATGTCTGCACGCGATCCTGCGCTTTCTGTGCCGTAAAAACCGGACGTCCGCCACAGGATTTAGACTGGGATGAACCCCGGCGCGTGACCGATGCGGCCGCAAAAATGGGACTCAAACACGTCGTGCTTACTTCCGTAAACCGTGATGAACGCAAAGACGGCGGCGCTCCCATTTTTGCCGAATGCCATAAGCAGTTGCGCGAAGCCATTGACGGCGTTACCGTAGAATCCCTCATCCCCGACTTTCGCGGTGTGTGGGACGCGCTTCAAATTGTGATCGACACCCCTCCCGATGTGCTAAGCCACAACCTCGAAACCGTGCCGCGGCTGTATCGAACCATTCGTCCCCAAGCCAAATACGAGCGCTCGCTTGAACTGCTTCAGCGCTGTAAAGACCAGGGGCTTCGCACTAAAACCGGCATCATGGCAGGTTTTGGCGAAAAACGCGAAGAAGTGATCGAACTAATGCAGGATTGTGTAGATCATAACATCGATGTGCTTACCATCGGCCAGTACATGCAGCCGACAAAAATGCATCAGCCCGTAGAAGAATGGGTTCACCCCGACCAATTTGCCGAATATAAAGAAATCGGCGAAAAACTCGGACTCGAACACGTAGAAAGCGGTCCGCTCGTCCGGTCTTCTTATCACGCCGAACGGCACGTTTAAAAATTCCTCTATTGCAGGTTCCGGAAATAGATAGTCAAGACAATAGACGACTGTAGATTAGTAACATAACCTTACTAATCATTTTGGACAGATGGGGTTTGATCTGTTATATTGCAGGTACAGCATTTCTCATTTTAACTGATTTATAATGTTAGCACTTGGTGTCGTTGTAATTTTAAGCTATTTGGTAGGCTCTATTCCTTCATCCATCTGGGTGGGGAAACTGGTGAAGGGCGTGGACATTCGCGAACACGGCAGCGGTAATGCCGGGGCAACCAACACTTTTCGACTGCTGGGATGGAAACCCGGGGTGATGGTCTTAGCTATCGACTTCTTTAAAGGATTCAGCAGTTCATACTGGATTAGTCAGCTTGCTTATCATATTGGGTCGGGGCCTGTAGCACTTTTCGATTTTTGGGATGTTGATCCTTTTTTGCGCATCGTATGCGGCGTTGTTGCCGTTATAGGGCATATGTTCCCCATTTATGCCAATTTTGAAGGTGGCAAAGGCATGGCTACAGCCGCGGGTATGCTGTGCGGCATTGAACCGGTTTCGGTAGCCCTCACTTTTGCCATTTTTACCGTTACAATGATTTTCACTCGCTA
>DASSAY010000054.1:0-6663 GCA_035699185.1 Balneolaceae bacterium
CGTCCATCACTTCTTTCAACTGCTCAATGGCATCATCATTCAGCGCAACATCGTTATGCAGAATGCAGCAATATTTGCCGGAGGCTGCTTTCAAGCCCTGATTGATCGAAGCCGCAAATCCCGCATTTTTTGCATTGGTGATGATTTTGCAGTTCAAAAACCGCTTCTCATTCAACTCATCCAGATAGTCGTGCGTGTCGTCCAGGCTGGCATTGTCGATAACGATAAGCTCGAGGCGGGAAGTATCGCAGTGATCAGAAATGGAAACCAAACAGTGTTCTAAAGCGGCTTTTCCATAACCGGTGGTAGGAATGATGATGCTGACCTCAGCTTTTTCGGGGGACGAAGGCGTTTTATCTGCATTCCTTTTTTGCTCATGTTTGAGCTCAGAAGCTTGCACGAAGCGCCGTTTTTTCTCCAAAAGTTCAATCTTTAACTGCCTTGCCTCGGGGTGATCGGATTCCTCCTTTAGCACCTCTTCAACCTGTTCAAGGGCAACGCTGAATTGCCCGTTTTTCATCAATTCATTCGCCTGATTCAACAAGTCGTTTTCAAAGGGATGCTCGTCCTGTTTTTGGTGAGAAAGTCCTTTCAACCTGTCAAAAACAGTTTCCCGGATTTCCTGGGAATGTCCATATTTTCGAAGCGCCGATAAAAGCATCTCGCGGCGGAGCGGTATATCGGGAGAAGCATCATAAAAATCAGTCGGCTTATACCACTGTTCCTCCGTCAGGGCAAAATGAGGTTCAAGCCGCAGGGCCAGCTCTAAGCCGGGATGGTGTTCAGCAAAAGGGTTAAAAAACGCATCACTCGAAGAAAGCACGGATAAATTCCAGATAAAATCACCATCAAACGGCCAATTATTTTGTGAAATAAAGTCCATCCATTGCTGGGCCGAAACGGGCAAGTTTTGCTGTTGCATTAGCGCAAGATAATCGGAGCTTTGGAGCTGCTCTGCCAGATCAATTAGAAGACTTTCATCCATTTCATGAATGGTTTCGGGTGCCCAAAAAAGGGATCCGTTGCAATGAAGAAGAACCTCATTCAGGGAGTTTGCCCGTCCCACGGCTTGTTCATGCCGGAAGTAAAATGTTTGCTCGTGCCCGTAATAATCCAGCAGCGATTCAATCACTTCATCACTGCCGCCGGCAGAGGCATCATCAATCACAAAAAGCTCAAATGGAAGGCTGGCTGACTCAAACAGCGTGGTCAGGGTTGTTTCAACAGCATCTTTTTGATTTTGGACAATAACAGCGATCGAAAGCAACGGTTTATCAGGCATAGATAAAGTTATCGGGGTAATAATTGAGTCTGCCGAAATATAAGAGGTGTGGCGTAAAGGTGAAAAAGAATAACATATTCATGCGAATATCGTATCAATTATTTGAAACAATGCTTTTTATTGATTAAAGTTACTCACAATGAAATTATCAATTAACGGGATCTTATGAAAAAACAGAGTTTAAATTCAGGGCTATTAATTTTGGTATTTTTTACTGTTACCTTAGTTCAAGGTTGCGCAAGTAGTGGTAGCACTATGGATAATAGTCATATTTATTCGCAGCCTTTTAACAAGATGGCCAATATAGTCGATTATGCCATAAAAAGTGGCAACTTAAAAATTAATACTATTTTTAAGTCAAAAGAGGAAAATAAAATTACCTTTCTGATTAGTGCTATTGCCTTAGTAGAAGGAACACAGGTTCAAGACGAACGCGGAAAGGTTATAGTAACAGAATTAAAAAACGGCCACGTTCAGGTGGAAGTAAAAAATCCTGAATATCCCTATACTATACCTTATCATCAACGCAAAAAGTATGATCGAATCATTTATGAGCGAATAAATACCATCCTAAATAATCATATAACAACCATTATAAATAAGTGAAGAATTAATGGTTAAAAATTAAGGTAAAGGGCCGATGTTTATAACTTTAAACGGGTGTATTATGGAAAAAGGAATTTGTTTTTTTAAAGTTGGCCTATTTACAGTTATGGTTGCGGTGGTATTTCAAGCTTGTATGGGCATTAAGGCTACATCAACTGGCGATGACCATATTTACGCCCAGCCCTTTAATAAAATGGTTAACGTTGTGGAAGAGGCCGTAGAAGGAGGCGGCATACATATTGAAGATGTATTCAGGGCAGACGATGAAAAGAGAATAACCCTTATTATTAATACGAATACCTATTCCAGAGGTCGTGACGAAGTTATTCAAAAAGGACAGGGAACTGTGATTATTACTGAGTTGGCAAAAGATAAAGTACAGGTAGAGGTAGAGAATCCTGATTATCATTTTACAGTGCCTCAATATATGCGTGAAAAGTATGATCGAATCATTTATGATCGGATTAGCGCAATTTTGGATAGGAGCCCGAATGTCTGAATGTGGACAAATTAGAGCCTTTTGTTCGGGAGCAAACCATTTTAATATCATTAATTTGTAACAAAATCATCTTTGGTCTCTCTTGATGTTTATAAAATAGTGATTAAATTCACTCCGGATATTAATTAATCATTTAACAGATGAAACGTTTTGGCTTTGTTATTTTAATTGTTGGCTTATTTTTGGGATGCACTTCTTCCAAAGAATTATTGCAGAAGGGACGGTATGACCAGGCGATACGAAAATCGGCAGAGGCTTTGCGCGAAGAGCCCAATAATACCGAAGAACTTTATGTGCTTAAGGAAGCTTATCAGAAAGCTAATGTATTCGACCGGGAGCGCATTTCCTTTCTTAAGATGGAAAACAGGGACGGAAACTGGCTCGAAATTTATAACCTGTACACCCAATTAAGAAACCGTCAGGCCGTCATTCGCTCTCTTCCATCTTCGGTTCGCACGCAATTTACACTGGTTGATTATAATGCGGAGATCATCAATGCTAAAAAAGCGGCGGCCGATGCTTCCTATCAAAAAGGCCTGGACTATTTGGATCGCGGCTATCGCGAGAGCGCGCGGCTGGCCTGGCAGGAGTTTGTTAAGGTTGCCAATATCTATCCCGATTATAAAAATGTACGGCAGTTAATGGCTGAAGCGAAGTATTTGGGGACAAATTTTGTGCTTCTTCGAGTTGAAAACAATTCAGAAAGCGTGCTGCCCGAAGATTTTAGCGAAGCCCTGCGCAAAATAAGTTTTGCCAAGCTGAACAGCCAATGGGTACAGTACGAAACCAATCCCGATTCATCCCTTCAATACGATTATGCCGTAATTATAAATATTCGCGACATTCAAATATCACCCGCGACTATCGAGAAAAGGCACTATGCTGAAACGAAGGAAATTCAGGACGGAATGAAGTATGTGCTGGACGTTAACGGGAATGTGAAAAAAGATTCACTCGGCAATGACATTAAAGTGCCGAATATGCTAACCGTTTCAGCCAAAATAACGGAATCTGTTCAACACAAAGCGGCGCGGGTAAGCGGAACGATTGATTATCTCAATTTAAATACCGAGCAACTTGTGAAAACAGATAACATTTCTGTGAATGCAGTTTTTGAACATTTTTCGGCCGTTGCTTCGGGCTATGAAGAAGCGCTTTCGGATGAATCTCTGCAAAAAATATCCAATCGCCCGGTGCCCTTTCCCTCAAACGAAGCGATGCTGATGGACGCTGCCCGGTTGCTCAAAACCCGTGCTAAAGCCATTATTTATCAAAACCGGAGCTTGCTGGCGTACTAAAATAGCGCATTTGTTAAGCTTAAAAACAACCTGTAAGCGTCCGCCTATTGACGGACCTGACAGCGTTGTTTCTTAGTAAGTGACGCTGACAGGAATCAGAAGCACACTGGCACACTGTCAGTCAATGACTTTTAAAATCCTCATTTTAAATTTACGGCTGAAAAATTCCTCAAAAAGCCGTATTTAAAGTCATTCAATCATCTGCAAATGTTAAGGTTTTTACGGTATGAAAAATTTACTCTGTACGTTTTTAGGCATTCTGTTATTTGTCGGTTGTCAATCAAAATCGGAGGACACTCCCACCATCCGGTATGATGTTCGCTTTCCCAACGTGGTGCATAACGAAGCGGACATCACCCTGACGCTGCAAAATTTATTGCCCGGCCCCGTAACCGTTTCGATGAGCCGTTCATCACCCGGCCGCTATGCTTTGCACGAGTTTGCTAAAAATGTGTATGATGTCAGCGCGGTGAATGAAAACGGCGATACACTCGAAATCACCCGTCCCGATGTGCATCACTGGGTGATAAACAGCCATGATGGAACCATCAAATTCAACTATACTTTGTATGGCAATCATGCGGACGGAACCTATGTGGGCATCAACGAACAGCATGCGCATTTAAATATGCCGGCGACTTTTGCCTGGGTTCGGGAATTCCCTGATGCGCCCATCACCGTTCGGTTTCATCCGCCCGAAGGCTCAAACTGGCAAGTAGCTACACAGCTAAAACCGACCGAAAATCCCTTCACTTTCACGGCTCCCAATTACTATTATTTTATGGACAGCCCTACCGAACTCAGTGATTTTATGCTGGTTACGTGGGACGCGCCGGTGGATACCACGGGTGATGTGATCCGGCTGGCGGTGCATCATAACGGCACGCGGGAACAAGTTGAACGTTTTGCGGAAATGGCCCAAAAAGTGGTGGCCGAACAAATTGCCGTTTATGGCGAACCTTCGGATTACGATTTCGGCACCTACACCTTCATTGCCGATTACCTGCCCTATGTTTATGGTGATGGAATGGAGCATCGCAATTCAATTATTATTATCAGCCGCCGGCCTCTTGAAGGCAAGAATGCCCTTCAAAATCTCTTCACCCTTTCGCACGAGTTTTTCCATAACTGGAATGTAGAACGCATTCGTCCCAAGACTCTGGAGCCTTTCGATGTTATGCATGCTAATATGTCTAAAGCGCTGTGGTTTGCCGAGGGATTTACCAGCTATTATGATGATCTGACTATCCGTCGCGCAGGAATTATTTCGGTTGAAGAGTATGCCAACGATTGGTCCGGCAGCTTGAATTACGTACTCCATTCGCCCGGAAATTCATTCTACAATCCCATTGAAATGAGCATGCAAGCGCCTTTTGTGGATGCCGCCGTTTCGGTGGATGCTCAGAATAAATCCAATACCTTCATTTCGTATTATTCATGGGGATCGGTGCTTGGTCTGGGACTCGATCTCAAGCTGCGCTCCACTTTCGAAGACCTCACCCTTGATGATTATATGCGGTTGATGTGGCAAAAATACGGCAAAACCGAGAAGCCCTACGACATTGCGGACTTGCAAAAAACGCTGGCTGAAGTAACCGACAGCACCGAATTTGCCGAGCAGTTTTTCGAAAAATATATTTACCAGGGCAAAGACCTGAATTTAAAACCGCTGCTTGTCAATGCCGGATTTCTGCTCCGAAAAGCGAATCCCGGTACAGCGGTGATCAGCTTTGGCCAGGCGAAAATCGATTATAAAAACGGTGAAGCCGCGATTGCGAGCAATACCGAAATTGGAAGTCCGCTTTACAAAGCCGGACTGGATGACGGCGACATCATTCATTCCATAGCGGGACGGTCAATCACCAATGCTCGGGACTTGCAGCAAATTTTGGCCTCGCATGCTCCCGGCGATGAGCTGCCCATCACGTTCACCTCCTTTGGTGAAGAATATGAGTCAACCGTTACCCTGGCCGAAGACCCGACGCTTGAGCTGGTAACCTTCGAGCAGGCCGGAAAAGAACTGACCGATGAAATGAAGCAATTTAGGGAAGCTTGGTTGGGAAGTAAGGCTTCCTCCCTGGTCAACTTTTAGACTCAATTTATTGCTTTCTAATTCGTTTTTAACCAACTTACAGTTGCATTGATAAACTAAAGTTTTGCTTTTCATGGAAAACACATTAATTAAGGAGCTTTCACAACTCAATAAGAACGAAAAAATGCTTTTGGTGGAAGCACTGTGGGATTCAATTGCCTCAGATCCTGATCAGGTTGAAATTCCTGAACACCACAAAACTATTCTTGAAGAACGGCTTAAAACATTGAACCAAGACAAGCTTAATGCTTCCTCGTGGGAAGAAGTTCGACAAAAATACCTGTAATAGTTGTGCCTAAAACACTCATCCTTACTCAACAAGCACAGCAAGATTTAGATGAAGCATACCACTGGTATCAAGAACAAAGTCAAGGTTTAGGAAAAGAATTTACCCGCTGTGTTGATGCTAAATTAGCCACTGTTTTTCGAAATCCCCTCCATCATCAAGTTATATTCAAAGATACTGTCCGTCGTGCTCTTACAGATCGTTTTCCTTTTTCTATATATTTTGTAGATGAAGAAGATGTAATCACTGTGTTTGCTATACTACACCAGCGAAGAAATCCTGAGTCTTGGCAATCTCGATTCGATTAGTGAAGAAAACTAATGGATAGATTAACGATTAATTTTTCTTAAAGGAACTTTTTCTTCCCAAAGAATTGCTATAATATATTCGGAGAGAGAACATTAAGACAAAAAATTGGGGTACATATGGAAGAGAGAAAGATCAAACACGAAGGTCAGGGGCAGCTGTTTAACAACGCCTTTCTGGAATATATGACCAAAGCACCGCCTCCGGTATCGGCTACAATCTATATTTGTATAGCGATTGGCCTTCTTTTCTACGGTTATGCCACAGGGGCAGTAACTACGGCCGGTGGAGCAG
>DASSAY010000055.1:0-2639 GCA_035699185.1 Balneolaceae bacterium
CCAAAATGCCTCCGCCTGGTATCTTGTTTCTGTCAAATACTCCGATGTTGTCAAGACCCAGAAAGCCAGCTTCAAAAACGTTATTGTTTAGCCGGTCTTTGCGGTTAACCCACCAGGTGAAATTGATTAGCAATTTTTGAAATGTCCTTTCTAAAAACAGCGTATCGGGAACTCCAGTCCGCTCTTTATCGATCTTATACACCTCCATGCAAGCCCATGCGTGTACAGGAGGGTTCACATCACCAAATGACCACTCATAAGCCGGCAACTGACCGTAGGGATTCATATACCATTCCCTCAGTAATAAGAGTAGCTGGTCCTTTGCAAACTGCGGATGAATCCTGGCAATGGGAATACAATGAAAAGCCAAATCCCATGTAGCGTACCAGGGATACTCCCACTTATCGGGCATTGATAAAATATCTTCATTATTTAGCGTATGCCAATCACTGTTGCGGCCATTTTTCCGCTCCGGGGGAGGCACGGATCCTTTTGGATCGCCATTTAACCAGCTTGGAATATCGAGTGAATAGAATTGCTTATTCCACAACATGCCGGCGAAGGCCTGACGCTGTATCCTTCTGAGATCCTCATTTTTTGATTTAATGATAGCATCGTAAAAATCATCCGCTTCTTTCGCCCGCCGGGAAAACACCAGGTCAAATCCTTCCCCTAACGGATCTGTGAGTGTCCGGTTGCTCAAGCGTAATTTTACGGTAACAAAACCGGCAGAGGCAACATTGAAATAAAACAAAGGCGAACATTTTGTTCCAGTCTTATTTGTTAAAAACGTGAAATCTTGTTTTAAGACGGCATCATGAAACGCGTCCTTCACAAAAGGTGTTTTGTTCGGCATATTGAACAAGCGATCTGTATTGGTCTCATTTTCTGTGAACAAGATCGTGTTCGGATTTTGACAATAAAATGAATAATCACCAAGGTCTGGATGACTGATCTTCAATTCGTAATTGGCACTATTCGCCTCCGCCAATCTTATCACCGGCTTCCTGGGAGTCAACGCATAGGACCAAGTGTTGCGCAGCCACACGGTTGGCAGCAAAGTGATGGGAGCGCAAGCTGCAGATCTGTTGTGAATCGATATTCTGATACATATATCCTCATCATCACTTTTGGCATATTCGGTGTAAACATCAAAATAGCGGCCATCGTTGAATATACCTGTATCTGCAAGTTCAAATTCATCCTCATGGCGTGTCATGTTGCGGTTTATTTGTTCCAGATCACGGTAGGGAAAAGCGAGTTGCGGGTACTTATACAAATATTTCATATAAGAATGTGTGGGCGTATTGTCTAGATAATAGTACAATTCCTTCACATCTTCGCCATGATTGCCCTGGCCCGGTGTAAGTCCGAAAAGCCGCTCTTTCAGTATTTCATCTTTGCCGTTCCACAGCGCAATCGAGAAGCAGATCCTTTGGTGATCGTCAGAAATGCCAGCGATGCCATCTTCGCCCCAGCGATATGCTTTTGAACGCGCCTGATCATGTGTAAGATAGTTCCATGCGTCGCCGTCGGCGCTATAATCTTCTCTGACAGTAGCCCATTGCCTTTCTGATAAATACGGCCCCCACTTCAACCAATTCCTCTCGTTTGAGTAATTCTCCTTTATTCGTTGATGCTCCTCTGTGGTGTGGGGTTCCATTCTTGATAAGTAGTCTTGTCGATATGCTACCTATCCCCCGACTCCATCTGATCCAGTGCGATAACGGAATGTGCGTATGCGGCTCCCGCCCGCATTTCGGCTGCCACCCAAATGGCTTCCATGATCTCCTCTTTCGTAGCTCCTTTCTGCATAGCCTGTTTCGTGTGAGATCGAATGCAATATGGACATTGGGTAACATGCGCCACCGCTACTGCGATCAGCTGCTTGATTTTCTCCGGCAATAAGCCCTCTTTGAAAGCAGCCTTGCTGAATTCGTAGAAACGTTTTGCTGTCTCGGACGAAAGCGTACTCCTTAGCTCAGAGAGTCGACTCGTCGTTTCCGGATAAACATGATTATTTACCATATCATTTTAATTTATATCTTTTCGTGACACTGGCGTTTGGGCAATCCTCTGTTTAAAGTCTTTGCCTTTCAATCCATGTGGATGCATTGGGCCGGAAATGGCCTCGGCGAAAGCTTTCGGTGAAGAAAAAATCAGGATGACTCCTTTCCCGGGTTGAGTGCTTTCGTCGGGATGATGAACAACGGGATTAAACTGTCATTCAAAACTTTTTCAGCCGCACTTTCCAACAATATCTTCTGAAGTCCATGCCTGCCGTGCGCGCCCATCACAATGATGTCAACGTTCAATCGCCTGGCAGTATGCAGTATCATGTCGGCGAAATCACCTGTTTCAACCACGGTCTCAATTTTGTTATCGCCAAGCCGTTCCCGGAATTGATACAGGTAATTCTTCGCCAATGACCGCACCACCTCCACGGTATCGGTTTGAACCGCATTGCTCCCATATCCAAACCCCACGATCGGCGAGTAGTTAAGAGAGGAATAATAAGTGGTGTCGGTAATGACATGCAACAAAACCGTTCGTGCATTCATGGATTTCGCCAGGCCATATCCGATCTCGGCCATTTTAACTGCCGTTTCGTTATCGTCAAGCGCAATGAGTATCTTTTT
>DASSAY010000056.1:0-2271 GCA_035699185.1 Balneolaceae bacterium
GTGATCAGGCCCATATTGTAATGATCCCATACTTCATCTACTTCTCCCTGGGCAGACACGATCAGGTCTTGTTTTACATCAGGAACGATCAGGTCATTGATATTAAAGGACAAACCGCCTTTATAAGCCATCCTGAAACCAAGGTCTTTAATGTCGTCAAGGAATTTGGCTGTAGTGGGTACATCGGTCAGCTTAGTGATCTGGCCAATGATCTCACGAAGTGATTTCTTAGTAAGCAACTCATTGACAAATCCCACCTCTTCCGGTATGGCCTCGTTAAAAAATACACGGCCTACAGTGGTTTCGATTAGCTGATTCCTCAATTCACCTTTGCTGGTACGCACTTTTGCTCTCACCTTGATCCAGGCATGCAAGCCTACTTTTCCTTCATTAAAAGCGATGACCACTTCGTCCGGAGAATAAAATACTTTACCTTCTCCTTTTACCACTTCGCCGTCCATTGATTTTCTGCCTTTAGTAATATAATAAAGGCCGAGCACCATGTCCTGCGAAGGTAAAGTAATAGGCGTTCCATTTTGAGGGTTGAGAATGTTGTGCGAAGACAACATCAGCAACTGCGCTTCCAAAATAGCGGCGTTGCTTAAAGGCACATGCACTGCCATCTGGTCGCCGTCGAAGTCGGCATTGAAAGCACTACATACCAAAGGATGCAAACGGATAGCCTTTCCTTCTACCAGTTTGGGCTGAAAAGCCTGAATTGACAAACGGTGCAAGGTTGGAGCACGGTTCAGCAAAACAGGATGTCCTTTCAAAATATTTTCAAGAATATCCCAAACAACGGCTTCTTTACGATCTACTAATTTCTTAGCCGATTTAACGGTTTTAACAATGCCTCTTTCAATTAATTTGCGGATAATAAAAGGCTTGAACAATTCCGCTGCCATATCTTTGGGCAAGCCGCATTCATGCAACTTTAATTCCGGTCCTACCACAATCACAGAACGTCCGGAATAATCCACACGCTTACCCAACAGGTTTTGACGGAAACGTCCCTGCTTTCCTTTCAGAATATCGCTTAATGATTTTAATGGACGACCGCCTTCTGCTTTTACGGCATTAGATTTACGGGAATTATCGAAAAGAGAATCTACGGCTTCCTGCAGCATTCTTTTTTCATTTCTCAAAATCACCACAGGCGCCTTGATCTCCATCAGTCGTTTAAGACGGTTGTTCCTGATAATTACCCTGCGATAAAGATCATTCAGATCTGAAGAAGCAAAACGGCCTCCATCCAAAGGAACCAGTGGACGCAGTTCCGGCGGAATAACCGGAATATATTGCATCACCATCCATTCCGGGCGGTTTTCCAAGCGGCTATTGGCATCGCGAAAAGCTTCCACTACGCTCAACCGTTTCAAAGCTTCTGCTTTACGTTGCTGGGAAGTTTCTGTGGCGGCCTGATTACGAAGCTGGTAAGAAAGTGCATCCAGATCGCTGCGAGCGAGCAGCATGTGAACCGCATCAGCGCCCATTTTAGCAATAAACTTCTTCGGATCTTCGTCAGGCAATAATTGATTATCCTTGGGTAAGGTGTCCAGGATATCCAAATATTCTTCTTCTGTCAGCAAATCCATCTGGCTCTGCTTGTCTTCGACTACACCTGGCTGGATCACTACATACCGCTCATAATAAACAATAGACTCCAGCTTTTTTGAACTCAATCCCAACAGATAGCCGATTTTATTTGGCAAAGATTTAAAAAACCAGATATGAACCACGGGAACCACAAGCTTAATGTGTCCCATACGTTCACGACGAACTTTCTTTTCAGTTACTTCTACCCCGCAACGATCGCAAACGATCCCTTTATAACGAATCCGTTTATATTTTCCACAATAACATTCATAATCTTTGACAGGCCCGAAGATGCGTTCGCAAAACAGGCCGTCACGTTCCGGCTTATAAGTCCGGTAATTAATGGTTTCGGGTTTAAGCACTTCACCATAAGACCGCTCCAGAATAATATCCGGAGATGAAAGTCCAATGGTGATCTTACTGAAATTCGACTTTGGACGATTTTCTTTTTTAAGTGCCATATTATGTTTTTATATTAAAAAAATTAATCAAATTTTAGATCCAGGCCTAATCCTCTTAATTCATGAATAAGCACGTTAAAGGATTCGGGTACACCGGATTTAGGAATGTTTTCCCCTTTCACAATGGACTCATAAGCCTTCGCCCTTCCATTGATATCATCAGATTTGATGGTAAGCAATTCCTGAAGAATATTAGAAGCGCCATAAGCTTCAA
>DASSAY010000057.1:0-2940 GCA_035699185.1 Balneolaceae bacterium
AATCGGTTTCGTTTGTTGCTTATGGCGGTGCGCTTTATAGCGGTTTGCTGGCCATCGGTGCCGCCTTCTTAATCTGGAATTACGGGCTGCAAACGGTAGGTGCGGTTTATACTTCAACCTTTCAAAACCTGGTGCCGGTACGGGGGCTTTTTTTCGGCGTGGTTTTACTGAATGATCATTTGACCCTGCTGCAGTATTTGGGTTCGGCGCTGGTAGTGGCGGGTATTGTTCTCGCAAGATGGAAACGGCGACCAAAGAAAAAGGAAAGGGGAATATCGAACCGATGAACAAGTAATTTCGAATGATGAAGTACTTCTAAGTTCGAAATTCCTTGTTCGATATTCTGCAGTTCCCTACACTCTCGTTCCGCCGCTCAATAAATACAAAACCGCCATCCGTACGGCCACGCCGTTAGTTACCTGGCTTAGAATGATTGACCGGTCGCTGTCGGCCACCTCACTCTCCATCTCCACCCCACGATTTACGGGACCGGGATGCATCACGGTAAAATCAGGATATTTCTCCAGGTGCTCCATTTTGATGCCGAAGGTTTGATGGTATTCTCGAATACTGGGGAAAAGCTCCGTGCCGGAATCTTGTCGTTCAAGCTGAATGCGAAGCGCCATCGCGATATCACACCAGGCCAGGGTTTCATCAAGATTGTAGGAAACATTAGCTCCAAGCTCATCGGCATAAGCCGGCATCAGGGTTTTAGGCCCGCAAATGGTGACGTTTGCCCCCAGTTTTAATAAACCGATAATATTCGAGCGAACCACCCGGCTATGATCAATATCGCCAATGATCGCGATGTTTTTGCCCGATAAATCGGGATAAATTTGTTGCATGGTGAATAGATCGAGCAGCGCCTGGGTGGGATGTTCGTGGGCACCGTCACCGGCATTGATGATGGCGGCATCAACACACCGGGTAAGAAAATGCGGCACGCCCGGACTTTTATGCCGCACCACCACCATGTCAATCTTCATGGAGCTGATATTTTGGATCGTGTCCTTAAGCGATTCACCCTTTTTTACACTCGATGAACCGGCGGAGAAATTAACTACATCGGCGCCCATGCGCTTTTGGGCAAGCTCGAACGAAAGTCGCGTACGCGTGCTGTTTTCATAAAAAAGATTGACGATGGTTTTATCCCTTAAAGTGGGAACTTTGGGAACCGGTCGGTCCAGAATTTCTCTAAAATACTTCGCCTGCTCAAGCACATAAAGGATGTCTTCTTTCGAGTAATCGTAAAGGCCAAGCAGGTGCTTATGATTGAACTGATAATCGCTATTGGTGATGTCTTTGCTCATTATTCATCACCCCCATTGCTTTCAACCACATAAACCGCATCTTCGCCGTCCAGTTCTTTTACTTTCACCCGCACTTCTTCCTGAACATGCGTGGGCAATTTCGTACCCACATAATCGGCACAGATAGGCAGTTCGCGGTGTCCGCGGTCAACCATACAGCAGAACTTGATGCTGCGGGGACGGCCGTAATCCATGAGCGCATCCATCGCCGCGCGCACAGTTCGCCCGGTGTAGAGCACGTCATCAACCAGCACAATATTACGGTCGTACAAATCGAAGGGAATTTCGGTGACTCTAACCTGCGGCATTTTGAGCTTGGTACGAAAATCATCGCGGTAAAAAGTGACATCAAGCACCCCAAAATCCGGCTTATAATCGAACTGCTCTTCAATGATTTGGATGATACGCTTGCCCATATAAACGCCGCGGGTTTGCATGCCGATGACGGCTAAGTTTTGGGGGTCATCGTTCGGCTCCATAAATTGATGAGCGAATCGCAGGTAGGTGCGATCTAAGTCTTGAGCCGACATTATTTTTACTTTATTCAAACGATTTTCCTCGTTCGGTCTTTTTAGAAAATGAATGTAGGCAATGCTGGCTAAGAACTCAATTGATTTTTTTGATGACTTTGCAGGATGGTTGAGCATAGGCTCCTTTTGAGCTAACCCGTCAAGCAGAATGGTAGCTCAATCACAGGTAGTAACTTTTATTCTTATTACTTTTTTGAGTGACCAAAAAAGT
Source organism: Balneolaceae bacterium (assembly GCA_035699185.1). GTDB lineage: Bacteria > Bacteroidota > Rhodothermia > Balneolales > Balneolaceae > Fodinibius. Next base: position 2,052 of record DASSAY010000057.1, read on the forward strand.
AATCAAAAAAGTCACGGATGACGAAAAGAATGCCTTTAAATACTAAGTTTAAATGAAAGTGTTACTTTTATTTCCAACCTGCATTAACCTAATTTTTTTCTTCAGCTTCAAGTGTAACTATTTTTCAAATTTTCTATTTCTAATGCATTCCCACCGAACTATTTAAAGCCTAAAACGGTTGACTTAAGAAATGGTAAAACCATGTTACGATTCCTGATTGCCTCTACATTTTTGTTGTTTTCAGCAAGGGTGAATATTGCTCAATCCTCGCAAGATAGTTTTTCAAATATTCAGCCCTACTGGTCGCCTAATGGTGAATATATCGCCTTTGTGTCATCTATCAGCGGCAATTTTGAGGTCTATGTCGTTGACCTGGATACCTATGATATTCAAAATATGAGCCATCACCCCGCCGATGATTATTATCCCGCCTGGTCGCCGGATGGTGATTATATCGCTTATTTTTCTGAGCGCGAAAGCGAGCGCATTTATGATATGAGTTTTGAAGAAGATGAAAATCAGTTGCCGATCAATTCGGCGCGGGACGGCGATTTACCTTCATGGTCGCCCAACAGCCGGTACATCATTTATCATTCAAGTGAGGACGGTGATTTTGAAATCTATTCACGCCGCTATGATGGTGAAAATTTAAGAAAACTTACGTCTAACGGCGCCACCGACGTTTACCCGTTTTATTCTCCTGATGGTGAAAAAATTGTTTTTTTATCGAAAAGAGATGGCAATATGGAAATTTATGTGATGAACAAAGACGGCAGCCATCAAACGCGTCTCACCTATACGAGTTGGGCGTATGAAATCAATCCCACCTGGTCGCCGAATGGCAAAAAAATCGCTTTCGCCTCTAACCGGAATAAAAATTTCGACATTT
>DASSAY010000058.1:0-4160 GCA_035699185.1 Balneolaceae bacterium
GGGCTTTCCAAGTGGGCGTGTTGCAGGTGCTGAACGAGGCCGGCTATGAGTACGAGGTGATCAGCGGCATCAGCGTAGGCTCGTTGAACGGCGCGATGATGGCGACTGATCAATTTGAGCAGTTGGTGCGGGTCTGGCAAAACATCACCCCGCAGCAGGTGTACCGTGAGCAGTCGCTGCTGGGGCTGGCGCGACGGTATCTCACCTACAAGTTAGGGCTGGGACGGCCGCCGGTTTCGAAGTATAATAACGCTCCGCTCAGGCGGCTGATGGAAAAGCACTTTCTGGGCAAGCCGCTCTCGGTGCCGTTTAAATTCGGCTACGTACAGCTGGAATCGGGCGAATATGTGAAGGCGGTTATTCCCCCGAAGGCTGTAGTGGACCAAAATGATGTTAGCCGGGTACTGGCATCCACGGCGATACCGGTAGTATTTAATCCCGTGTCCATCGGGGATTTTCAATGCGTGGATGGCGGGGTGCGGGATATTTCACCCATCCGGCAGGTGCTGCCGAACAATCCTGATCGCGTGGTGATCATTCCCACCCAGCCTGTTGGAGCGGTGCAGGAGCATGAGGAGGTCCGGGATATCATCAGTATTGCGTTCCGGGCCATTCATATTATGCTGGATGAAATTTTCCACGAGGATATCGACCGTTTTTTGACGATCAATAACCTGGTGCAACAGGCCGGGGCGGCGGGAGCGCAGCTGAAGCGCAAAAACGGCATCGCTTATCAATATATCGAACCGCTGATCATCGCCCCGAAGAAGCCGCTGGGCAGTGCCCTCGATTTTGATCACGCTAATGTGGTTAAGATGATGGAATTGGGCAGGCAACGAGCAAAGGAGGTATTGAGCCGGAATGGGCAAGTGGTTTGAGGGGCTTGACAATTGCTCTGTATCTTCCTGTTCATTTTTTCAATGATGAAAAAACGAACCAAAAAAATCACCGGCTGAAAAAACTAAGCCTTCAGGTAGCATTCGCGATCCGGCAAAGAAAAAAACTCGGACAGGCAAAAACACCCTGTCCTCAAACAGGTTTTTCTTTGAAAGCCCCTCCACACGAATGCTACCTAAACAAAAGGCTTACTTTTCAAGGCCGGAGGGTTTTATCCTAAACAGCGCTCGTCAGCCCAAACCGTAAACTTTCTGTCTGAGCTGCGAGCTGCCTGTTAGCTTGCAAGTAGCAGAATCTATATCAGCCGCAGCGAGTTAAAGTTTACTTGATCTTTTCGTACCTTTTGGATCAAGCCAAAAGGTACAAGGGAAAGCCTCAATAGGAGCTTGTGTAGCCGCTAAACAGGTTAAATTAGTAAGCTTTGATAAAAAGAGTAACAAAGAATTTCCTGATATTGCTATTCATCCTAAGCAATTTATTTCTCAGGAATAAAGCCAGCTATTCGGCCGTTCCATACTACTATTAGGCTTGATTGATCATCGCAATTTTATCTTCGAGCAGCTGTTGCACATGATTTGTTGCCGGAGGGAAGACTTTACGAAGGTCTATTTCATCTGATTCGGGTAGCTCTTTTCTAAGACTGTTCATAAAACCATTTTTAACTTCTGTAGCCAGGTTAATCTTTCGAATACCATTTTTAACTGCTTGTTGAATTTGGGCATCGGGGATGCCTGAACCGCCATGCAGCACCAGAGCGGCGGGGGTGGCTTCACGAATATTTTTGAGCAAATCCAGATCAAGGTTGGGCTCTTTTTTATAAAATCCATGTGCCGAACCGATAGCAACGGCCAGCGCATTTACGCCGGTATCTTCCACAAATTTTCGGGCTTCATCAGGCTGGGTGAAGGCTACGGTATCTTTAGATTGACCGAGTTTAGCGATATATCCTAATTCGGCTTCGACGTTGGCTCCGTAGCTTTGCGCCATTTCAACCACTTTCCGGCTTGTTTTCCGGTTTTCTTCAACCGGTTTTTCACTGGCATCAATCATCACAGAATCATAGCCTGCATCAAGCGCGCGCTGAATGAGATTTACATCATCGGCGTGATCTAAATGCAGCCAGGCCTCAACGCCAAATTGGTTTATTGCCGCCCGTGCCAGTTTTACGGTTACCTCCAGCCCCAGGTAATCAATCGTGCTTTTGGTTGTTTGCAGAATGATGGGGGCCTGTTGCGCGGCCGCCGCTTTTAAAATGGCAGAAAGCGTTTCAAAATTATAAAAATTAACGGCCAGTAGGGCTTTGTTTTCCCGGTTTAACTGCTGGAATTTATCTTGTAAAGTCATCTAAGTTGGTTATTGAAAGTTTATTTTTTGCAATGTTCAGTACATCATCCAGACTACTTATAGCACCGGTGCCGCCCGTTTCGGTAGTAGAAACCGCCCCGGTAATATTGCCGAACCGGATACACTTTTCGATAGGGTCTCCTTGCAGGAACCGGAAAATTAATCCCGCGTTGAAACTGTCGCCGGCGCCGACGGCATCCCTGATATCTTCATTAATAAATGCCGGAACCGTACAGATGCCCTGCTTATTAAGGAAAGTGGCTCCATCTCCGCCGCGTTTTACTACAATCGTACAATCGTCAACATAGGGCTTTAACTCTTCCAAACCTTGCTCTACGGTTGAAGCGGAGGTAAAACTCAGAAATTCGGCTTCATTCGGCAAAAAGAAATCAATGTTCTCAATCAGTTTTTTGATGTTTAAATCCCACCTCTCATCAGGGTCCCACTGCGGGTCAACGGAAACAGTCATTCCCCGGGATTTAGCTGTTTCAATAATCTTAAAAAGATCTTTTTTGATGCCCGGCTGTAAAAAGATGGAAGAAATATGCAGATGCCGGGCATTTTCGAAAGCGTTAGCAGGAATATTCCGGAATGAAAAGTGTTCCATCGCGCCGGGATAAGTAAGCATCGCCCGGTCATCGCTGTATCTCATGATAACGGTTAGTCCGGTTTTATGAGTGTCGCTCTTTTTAACAAGCGAAGTATCAACGCCATATTCTTGCAACTGGTTGATGGTCTTCGTTCCAAAGCCATCATCTCCGATCATTCCGCAAAAGGTTGTTTTTACACCCAGTCGTGCGATGTTTCCGGCGAAGATGGCCGAAGAACTTCCAAGGGTGAGGCTAAAATCGGAGGCTATTTTTTCTTTACCCAGTTCGGGGAATGATTCAATATTATCAAGAATCATATCCATATTGAGTTCACCAATGACTAAAAGAGTACCTTGTTTTTTATTCGGCATCACATGTCTGTTTTTCTAATTTCACTTTTTCAAAAATGGTATCTACATCCTTTGATTTCAGCATTCCGAGTTCCGGATGAACGCAGTTTGCGGTGCCGCAGGCGGCCGCATATTTTGCCCAATAAGCGGGATCTTCGTTAGCAGATATCGCGGCAACCAGTCCGGCCAGGAGGCAATCGCCCGAACCTACAGCACTGATAACTTTTGACGAGGGTAATGCATAGGATGCATGATAGATTTCGCCATCTACGTATAAATAAAGCCCTTTTTCGCCTGCCGTAACGGCTGCTACCTGGCAAAAGGAACCAAGCCGGCGAGCAATTTTAGCGGGATCATCCGTTGGCCAAAGATCCTTGCCTTCATGCTGGTTTATGTGAACTGCAAAAGGTTTTGCTTTTAAGGCTTGTTTCAGCAGTGGCCCGGTGGCATCAATAAAGCAGGGAATATCAAATTGCCCCGCTAAAGAAATCAACCGGTTGTAAATGTTATGGTCGAATCCGTTTGGTACCGAACCGCTGATGACTACCGCTTTTGGCTTTTTCTTTTTTATAAACTGTTGGTATAGAGACTCGAATCCTTCAGCTTCATGAGCTTTAATGGTGGGGCCGTTGCCCAATAATTCTGTTTGATCCCAACGAGACGAGCTTTTTACGGTGATGCAAATGCGGGTCCATTCCTCCAGATCGGGGCCTATAGCCGCAATATTTTGGGCGGCGCATTTTTCTTTGAGCCACCGGCCCGTTTGCCCGCCCCATGTACCCAGAACGGTTACATCGCGGCCTAATTCTTTAAGGGCAAATGCTACATGAATTCCCTTCCCCCCGGGATAGAAAGTTTCCTTTTTCGACCGGTTGGTTATGCCTTTATTAATCCATTTAACAGACCAGAAGGAATCAACCGAAGGATTTGCACAAACGGAGAGTATCATTTCTGTACTTTCTTTTGGTCTCCGTTATAA
>DASSAY010000059.1:0-8144 GCA_035699185.1 Balneolaceae bacterium
AAGACGGCTGGCACCCCACGCCCTATATCGGACGAGAGTTTTATGGCGTTTGGGGCAGTTTTGATGTAAAAATCACGATTGATTCCTCCTATGTTTTAGGCGCGACCGGCTATCTGCAAAATGCCGAAGAAATTGGCTATGGCTATGCCGAAGAGTACGATCGTCCCGATTCGGAAACCCTCACCTGGCACTGGAAGGCAGAGAATGTACATGACTTTATGTGGGCTGCCGATCCCGATTACGTTCATACGACCGCACAAGTTCCCGGCGGGCCAACGCTTCACTTTTTATATCAGTCCGATACTGTTGCGGTAAATGCTGAGGAATATTCTCAGGAACAATTACGCTCAAACTGGGAAAGATTGCCGGAATTTACGGTGAAAGCATTTCAATTTATGAGTGAGCATTTCGGAAAATATCCCTATGATAAATTCAGCGTTATTCAGGGCGGCGATGGCGGAATGGAATATCCCATGGCCACATTGGTTACCGGCAATCGCTCCCTCGGCAGTTTGGTTGGCGTTACCGTGCACGAATTTATTCATAACTGGTTTTATGGCGTTTTAGGAAGCAACGAAACTCGTTTCGCCTGGATGGATGAAGGCTTCACTACCTACGCTTCAGCCCTGACCATGGATCACCTGTTTAATAATGGCCAGAGCGAGCGTCCTCTTCGCGGTGCCTACCGTTCCTATTTCCGTCTTGTAGAATCAGGCATGGAAGAAGCCTTAGATACCCCTTCCGATCATTATCATACCAATCGCGCCTATGGGGCAGTTTACTTTAAAGGAGCGGTATTTTTAAATCAACTGCGGTATATCATCGGCAATGAAACCTTCGCCGACGGCATGAAGCGCTACTTCGAATTGTGGAAATTCAAGCATCCCGACGGACGTGATTTCTTACGGGTGATGGAAGAACAATCCGACATGGTTCTGGACTGGTATTACCAGTATTTTATTGAAACCACCAAAACCATTGATTACGGAATTACGTCGGTCATCGGTAACGAAAACAACACCTTTGTTACCCTCGAACGCCATGATCTGATGCCCATGCCCATCGACCTGATGGTTACGTATAATGACGGAAGCAGGCAGTTGTTTTATATGCCGCTGCGCATCATGCGGAATGAAAAAGAAGGCTCCGCTTATGCCGGTGTAAAGCGCGTTATTAAGCCCGACTGGCCTTGGGTGAACCCTACGTATACGCTTGAAATTGACCGGCCAGCCTCAGAAATAAAACGCATTGAAATTGATCCATCTCAGCGTCTGGCGGACATCAACCGCGAAAATAACGCTATTTTAATGGATGAATTCATGCAGCAGTTTTCAGCTAATTAAAATGCTTATAAACTGAATTAGCCATAGGATCACTAATAATACTATTGCTTAAATTGCTCCTGTTCGGACCCACCCTAAATCCCTCCCTATGCCGCAAAAGCGCGGCACAAGGAGGGACTTTTTATAGTCGAAAGAAAAATTTATTTAAAAAGTAATAAATTCCCCTCCTTGTCTCGGTTTTATTGAGATCTATGTAATTAACTCGCTTACTTCTCTTTCACATCATCTTTACATTCATCTCCTAACTTTGGTGCCGCTGTAATTTTTACAGCTCTTAAAATTCTTTCTGACTCAAACCCTTTACCTTGAAAGCACTTTAGCGTGCGCAAACAAATTTAGCAGTAATCTCATTTTCTATGTCCTCTCCTGAACGCAGTAATTACGATCAACAAGCCATTGAAGCTCACAAAAAATATGGCGGAAAGCTACAAGTTGATTCCAAAATGCCGCTCGAAAGCGCCGAAGACCTGAGTATCGCCTACACTCCCGGCGTTGCTGAACCCTGCCGGCAAATTCATAGCGACAACCAAAAAGCCTACGATTATACTTGGAAAAGCAATGCAGTTGCCGTGATTACCGATGGTTCTGCGGTACTTGGGCTCGGAAACATCGGCCCTGAAGCTGCCCTGCCGGTGATGGAAGGGAAATGCGTGTTGTTCAAAAAATTTGCGGGTGTCGATGCAGTCCCGGTCGTGCTCGATACCCAGGATAAGGACGAAATCATTTCATCCATCAAAGCCATTGCCCGAACCTACGGCGGCATCAATCTCGAAGATATTTGCGCCCCCAAATGTTTTGAAATTGAAGAAAGGCTGAAAAAAGAACTTCCCATTCCGGTGATGCATGACGATCAGCATGGAACTGCCATCGTAACCCTGGCGGGAATGATCAACGCGATGCGGGTAACGGGACGAAAAATGAGCGATTTGAGAATTGTGATCAACGGCTCGGGAGCAGCCGGAGTTGCCGTTGTAAAATTATTGCAGCACGTTGGCGTTCGCGAAGTGATCATGTGCGACAGCCGCGGCATCATTTACCGGGGACGCAACGGACTGAATCCCGTAAAAAAACAGATGGCTAAACTCACCAACCGAAGCCTTTTAAAAGGCTCGCTGGGTGATGCGTTGGTTGACGCGGATGTGTTTATCGGTGTTTCCGTGCCGGGCGTGCTCAAAAAAGAGATGGTTCAAAAGATGAAAAAGAATCCCATTATTTTCGCGATGGCTAATCCTGTTCCTGAAATCATGCCGGATGAAGCCCGCGAAGCCGGGGCGCAGATCATCGCCACCGGACGTTCGGATTTCCCCAACCAAATTAACAATGTGCTGGCCTTTCCCGGCCTTTTTCGCGGCGCGCTCGATGCCCGCGTTTCAGGCTTTACTTACGAAATGTACGTGGCTGCTGCTTACGCCATAGCAAATTGTGTCGAAAATCCCACTCCCGAAGAAATCATCCCCGGCCCTTTTGATGAAAGAGTAGCCCAAAAAGTGGCCCAAACGGTGCTTGATGTCTGCAAAGAGAATAAAAAATTAGCGGTTTAGGCAAATATCAGACGTGAAAAGTGAGACGATGTCTTGTAGACCACTTCTCAAGGGGCTACATCTTGACCTTGCCGTATAATCAAATGATCAATCCCCCTAATCCCCCTTCGCCAAGGGGGACTTTTTCTGCTCATTTAAACTTCTTGTATCTAAAAAATATTCTATCACCAATTCCACTTATCTGTTTCAAACAGGTTCTTAGCGCAAATTCCAGTATCGATTTTATTTCCCCCTTGGCGAAGGGGGCCAGGGGGATTGAAAACCTATTAGCTGCGAGGAGTTGTGTTTTAGATATTTACTTCAAGACTATAACCCGCGAAATGCTGCAAATTTGATTATTTGTTTATCGCACCGTTGCTCTGCCGCGGTGCGTAAGGAGCCTTTAGCAGCTATCTGCAAGAAGCTCTTGTTAAAAAGTTGGATTTCCCCTCGTTTCCCGGTTTTTTTGTAACAAATCACTTTGAGCTCCCTCCTGTAGAGTGAAGGTTATATAAACGGTGCTTCGGAACAAAAGCCGAAGAACGCCATTTAAGCCTTTAATTAACTAATACTGTACACAGACGGGGATATCATGCTTACGAATTCGGGAACATTTACCAAATACGTTATCTATATACTGCTTTTTCCGGCGCTTTTTCAGGATGCATTTATTGAATTTGCGTGGGCAGCAGGCGATCCATTCTTACTGATGAGCGCAAAACGCTTGTTTTTGCTGCTCCCGGCCCTTGCCTTCATTTTAGGCTGTTGGATCACTATTCCGGCCATTTTAACGGTCATCTTTCGACAACAGCGTAAAGAGTTTATCATTTCACTCTTTATAACCTGGTGGGATTTAGGCAGAGCCATTGTCTCATTCTGGGGCGGCATTTTCCGTTTTCTGCTTTATCTGGTCATCGCCCTTCTGGAACTGGTGAAAGTGATGGTGCTGGGCATCTGGTCCGCCATTCAAATGATCGTCATCATGCCTTTCCGGTTATTGGGACAGGCGTCAAAAAGAGTCGTCGGTTCGGACGTGCCGTGGATCGCTGTTTTTCTAACACTCTTCTGGGTGATCGTAGAAACCACCATCTTCACCTACGTAACCACGCCGCTGGTGGTTGATACGCTTTCAAACATCACCGGCGAACAGCTTCTGATGGGTTTTGTACGCATTCCGCTCTTCACCTTCCTATTCTTCATCGTTCTGGGAAGTTACGCCGTACTTTCTACCTTTGTTGATTCCGTAAAAGGCAAAGACGTCTCACAAATTTTAGGCATCGGGGTGATTGAAATAATCGTTGTATTCGTTGAAGTCATCTTTTTATACCGCGAATTTGTGGTGGCATTGGTACCCTGGTTTGCTCTTTATGCCGAAGATTTTTCCATCGGCATAGCCGGCATTTTGGGTATTTCGGTATTCATGTGGTTCGGTATTCGCAGCCTTTCGTGGTTTCTGTTTGCTGAATATGGAACGCCTACCATCATGAATGTTATCCAGGGGAAAGGGCTGAAAATGAAACAAAAAGCAACCCAAAAAGCCGGAGCAGAGCAGGAATTTGATTTCACCAATGGCTTTATGGAAACTATTAAGGATGATGTTGCCTGGGTACAAGAGAAAGGAGAACAACTGCTGGAAGCCTTCATGCTGCCGCCTCTTCAAATTATCGCAGCGGCTATAAACTTCCTCACGCTTTTGGTCAGCAGTACGCACTTGTTCGATCTGCCCTTCAACAGTATTGACGACATCAAGCAGTCGAAAGTACTTATTGAAACGCTTTCAAAGAAAAGCGAACAGGTTGAAGCAGCACCGGCGGCCGATTGACGCTTACGAATCTCTCTTTCTAAACTAATTCAATAGGCAATTATGAAAAATTACCTAAATAAAGTCATATTTTTAATCGCAATTATGCTCGTGGGTTTTTCGAGTGGATGCACGGTTGACGGCAAGCCCGAGCCGCGTCTCGCGATGTTTGTCGGCGTTGATATCAGCGGCTCATTCATCAACAGCGGCTATTTTGATGAATCGCTCAAATTTTTGTCTCACTATATTTATGCGCATCTACATGGCATAGGCGGACTCGAAAAACCGAAAGTACTGTTTGTGAGTTCTATCGGCGGGGCAGAACCGGGAGAACCGAAAGCGTTTTATCCCATTCATATTTTTGAAAATCGTTCGGTGGATGAAATTCATCAACGGCTGAAAGAAATATTTCCCAAAGAACAGCAGAATGATTTTACCGACTTCAATGCTTTCTTTGAGCAAATCGCTTTAACCATCCGAAATAAAAGACTGGTGATGAGTCCGATTTCGGTGGTGATGGTCAGCGACGGAGTTCCCGATGTAACCAAAAACGGGAAGACTCATTATCGGAGCATTGACTTAAGTCCGGTTGAACGTTTTTCGCGAAACATCACCATTCGCCTGCTTTATACCGATCCGGTTACGGGTCGCGCCTGGGAAACTGAAATCCCCCGAAGGCGCATCAAAATCTGGACCCAAAGTGCTATGGTGATGACCACTTGGAACGATTCTACCATTTACATTCCCGGCAAACCCATTGCCAAACAAGAACAGTGGCTCGACTGGACTGCTGACAACGTGGATTACGGCGTTCCCGCCCGCCGTGTGGATTAAAAGCTTTTACTCCTCATCCGGGTTCTGGGTTTGAAGCCGGATGAGTGGCTCAGCTTAGAATTCCTGCTCGTTCACTCATCGGGCGACCTGTCTTCCGAAACGCTACGTTACTAAAGCTTTAAAGCACTCGCGACTTGCGCGCAGGAATGGCAAAATTAGTCGTCTGATGAGGGAACTCAGAGGATGGCACGAAAATCAAAACGTAACCTGAAGAACGAAAATCAGTATAAGTAGCTGGCTTTTCAAAAATCCATCTGTTTATGCTTCGGAATTTGTTCCTTATTCTTCTCTTGTTAATAGCGGGGTTATCGCTTCCCGCGCAGGCCCAGAAAACCATTCACGGTACCATCACCGATGCTAAAACGGGTGAGGCTTTGCCCAATGCGAATTTATTAATCAAAGGAACCTATCGCGGGACCATTAGCAACCTGAATGGTGAATATTCCCTCACCATCCCCGATTCGTTACTGCCGGCCACCTTGCTGGTGCGATACATTGGCTATCATTCGCAGGAGCAAGTCATCACCCAAACCTCAAAAAACACCCGCCATTTCGCGCTTCAACCCTCGGTTACGCAGCTCGGCTCGATTGTGGTAACCTACGAAAACCCCGCCGATCGCATTATGCGAAAAGTGATTGAACGCAAGCAGCAGTGGCGTAAAAAGCTGTCGACGTATCGCGCTGATGCTTATACCCGGCAAACGCTGGCTAATGACACCAGCATCGTTTCCATCACCGAGTCTATTTCAGAGATTTTCTGGCATGAAGAAAAAGGCCATCGCGAGGTGCTGAAATCCAAGCGCCAGACCGCCAACATCGAGGCGGATAACAACTTTGCCGGCGTTCGTTATTTGCCTAATCTTTATGATGACAACGTTGAAATTGCGGGATTTAAACTGGTGGGCGTTACCCATCCCGATGCGCTGGATTACTACAATTTCAAACTTTTAGGACACACTTCGTTAGATGATCAAACCGTGTTTAAAATTCAGGTGATTCCCGACCGGAACCTGCAGCCGCTTTTTAAGGGAACTATTTTTGTACTGGATGAAGCATTCGCCCTGCTCAAAGTAAATTTAGCACCCAACAGCGTGGTCAGCTTCCCCCCGCCCATCAAATCCTTCAGCACCTACTATCGTCAGCAATTTAGCAACTTCGGTAAAGCTTTCTGGCTGCCGGTTGATATTCGAATCAGCGGTGATATCAAAATTGATATGCTCGGGCTCGAATTCCCGCTCATTCAGTTCAAACAGATTTCGCGCATCACCAATTACCGGGTGAATGTGCCCCTGCCCGACTCACTTTATGCCGACGATGATTCATTCATTGTTGATGAAGCCTCCGTCAACTCCGACTCCCTGTTTGCCGGAGAAATGAAAATCATTCCGCTTTCTGTGGATGAAAAAGAAGCTTATGCCACGATCGACAGCACCGCTACCTTAGAAGAAGCCTTCAAGCCCACTGGTTTTCTGGCGAATCTTATGGATGATGATGACGATGATGATGAAAATTCAGGATCGGGCAGGTTTAACCTCAATATTCCCGGCAGCCTCAGTCCGGATTTGCGTTACAACCGGGTGGATGAATTATTTGCAGGCTTCAACTATGAAATCAGTCCCTTTGACCCGATGAACTTCAGCCTAAATGGGGGCTATAGCACCGGCTATAATGAGTGGAGTTATGGCGCGGGGGTTTCTTTGGAAGGGGTGGATATCGGACCGCTGAATGCATCAACCGGATTAAAATATAGTGCCCAAACAGCGCAGCGTTACACCTCCCACATCTACAAGCCTTATTTTATGATTATCCCCAACCTGCTGGGCAGCCGTGGGTATTTTGATTTTTACCGCTCCGAGGGCTATCGCGTTTTTACGAAATGGGAATATTCTGGCACTGGTTTATCGCTCGCGCTGGGCTTTAACAGTAAAAAGCATTCTTCTTTATCCACCGCTACGGCTTACGATTTGCTGGGCAGTTCTACTAATTTCAGGATGAATCCGTTCATTGATGAAGGACTTTTGCGCTCGGTTGATGTAGTGTTCGGCTACAACCTGAATGAAGGCTACAATTTTGGAGTGGCGGGACAGAAAAAAATCCGTTTTGAGATCGAGCATTCTTCTTCCGGACTGGGCAGTGATTTTAACTTCACCCGTTATGAAACCCGCATCGCGTGGAGCTTTCCCACTTTTTACCAGCGCCGATTGATTTCCAACACTCTTGACTTAGGCCTGAAAGCCGGTACGTTTAGCGGTGATTTACCTTTCCAAAAATGGGGAATTATTGACGGCGCGGTAGGTATCTTTGCTCCGTATGGTATTTTGCGTGCTATCCGCGGTCGTCCCTACGAAGGTGAGCAGTATGTGGCCTTTCATGCGGAGCATAATTTTCAGACTATTCCGTTTGAAATACTGGGTTTAACCCCTTTAGTTGAGCAAAATATCGGGCTGATTGTTTTCACCGGCGCGGCCAAAACCTGGGGGCCGGACTGGAGTTTGCAGCAGCAACAAGCGCGGCTGTATGTGCCAAAAACCACCGATGGTATTCACTGGGAGGCAGGCGTTTCACTGAATCACATTCTCGATTTCTTTCGGATTGATTTTGCCCTCCGCCTCGACGAACCTGCTTTTTTAGTGAATGTGGGTTTAG
>DASSAY010000060.1:0-4927 GCA_035699185.1 Balneolaceae bacterium
TCAAAGGCATTTGATTTACGGGTGATGGCCAGGTGTTATCCACGCAAACAATGGCATCATTTTGATGAGCCAAATCACAGACGGCTTTGATATCAGTAATATTTAGCAACGGATTTGATGGCGTTTCAACCCAGATTAACACCGTATTTTTTTGAATGGCTTTTTTGATGTCAAAAATATCAGTCATGGAAATGAAGTCGGCTTCGAGTCCCCACGGTTTCATCACATTGTTGATAAGTTGCCGATTGCCGGTGTAAACATCATCGGGCATTAACACATGATCACCCGGTTTGCGCGCTTGTAAAACAGCCGTTGCCGCCGCTACTCCCGATGAAAAAGCCGCGCAGCTTTCGCCTTCTTCGAGCTCAGCCAGTAAATGTTCAAGCTGCAGGCGATTGGGATTTGCATCACGGGTATAAGTCAAATCGCCCTTCTGATGGCCTTCTTTGCTATGCTCAAAAATGGTTGATTTATGGATAGGCGGAACCACATCAGAAGTTTCCTTTTGTGCATGAAGTCCCGCATGAATAGCTTTTGTTTCAATGTGCATTTTAGGTTTCTTTACTTTAAAGTTTTTATTGAGCCACAGATTTACACAGATGAGCACAGATAAAAAATCTGTTTAAATCAGTGCAAATCTGTGGCTTTCACACCGCCTCGAATTGCTTTAATTCTCTGTAACACCGGGGGATGAGAATAATTCAAAAATACATAAAAAGGATGAGGTGTGAGGTTCGATAGATTATCTTTCGAGAGTTTTTTGAGCGTTTGTACCATAGGCTCGCCCGCAAAGGTGGTGGAAGCGAAGGCATCGGCCTCAAACTCATACTTTCGTGACAATATTTGCATGAAAATGGATAAAATCATTTCAATGGGTGCGTAGAGCAAGCCAAAGAAAATGAGTCCGGTGTAAACGGATGGCTGATCCATGTAAAACGCTTCGTACAGACCGGGGGAATTAAGAAAGACTGAAAGCAGCAAAAACATCACCCCGGTTTGCAGAATGCTGATACCCATATTTTTGATAATGTGTTTTTTCTTGTAATGTCCGATCTCATGAGCTAAAACCGCCACCAGTTCATCGTCGGTTTGGTTTTCAATAAGCGTATCATATAAAGCAACGCGCTTAGTTTTACCAAAGCCCGTAAAGAAAGCGTTAGATTTACTGCTTCGTTTAGAACCATCGATCACGTAAATACCTTTGAGCGAAAAGTTCACCTTGTCGGCATATTCGCGGATTTTGCGGCGAAGGTCGCCTTTTTCCAGCGGCTCGAATTTATTGAAAAGAGGCATAATCCAGGTGGGAGCTATGAACTGGATGAACAGCGTGAAAGCTGTGACCGCGCCCCAAGCGTAAAGCCAAGCGTATTGGTCGATAAAAGTGAAGAACGCTAAGATTCCCGCCAGCAGCGGGCCGCCTAAAAGGATGCCTAAGGCCAAGCCTTTTAACAAATCAAAGATAAATGTTTTCGGAGTTGTTTTGTTGAAACCGAAGCGTTCTTCGATCACAAAAGTGGAATAGATGCTGAAGGGGAGCGACAAAATACTTTTGCCGGCAATCAGAATCCCGATGTAGCAAAGGCCTGTCCAAATCACTCCCAAATCCCAGTTATGTACGATTTCATCCAGCCAGTTAAACCCACCAGCGAACCAGAAAACGAGCAGCAGCATCAGGTTAAAGGTTGATGTCAGGATGCCAAAGCGTGTACGGACTTTGGTGTATCGCTGCGATTTTTCGTAGGTCTCTTCATCATACACTTCTTTGAATTCCTCGGGCAGGCCTTTGCCCAAAGATTTCATATTATAGAAATCGGCCACAAGGTTGAGGGTAAAATCAATCGCCAGAGTGGCTAAAATGATGATGCTGAAGATGTTCATGGAGGAAAATAGAAGCTTAAAAATGTCTTTTTTAACCCCTAAATCCCCTAAAGGGGACTTTGGATATTGCACTTTTCAAAGATAGAAGCTCTTTAATAAATTGTTTTTGTAAAATAAGGCTTACTTCGCCAGTTCGAGCAATAACAAGTCCCCTTTAGGGGATTTAGGGGTATCAATAAAAAAAGTTTGTTATTTAATAGATTATCAATCAGACTTTCCATTCCATTCTTCCCGAATGCGTTTCTGATATTTTACCGGATCTTCTTTTAGCTGAATAACACCTGAATATTTTTTTGCATCAAGGCCCTGAATCTCCTTTCTGGCTGATTCCATTTTGGATTTCAGCTTATCTATATCTTCACTCTTTTTTAAAACGATAGTGCTCATAATTTTACATTTGTTATTCGATAAATTCAATTTAACTACATGAGTTTTTAATTCCTAATCATCCAGTATCATCCCTGTTCCCCAACCGTCATATTCTCCTTCATGTTGTTCGGCCAAAGCTTCAAACCAATTCCTCAGTTCAGATAATCGCTCCGATGTTGCATTTATTGTTTTAGTGGCAAAACAAAGCCATTGATCGCTATGTTCTGAATAGCTAACGCTTGCTTTAAAATGAAAGTTGCTTAACTCGGCGGCTACGGAATAAGCTTGATGTTCTTCAGGAAAATAGAAGAAGAATTCCATTTCCTGTTCCTTTTCAAAACTGAGTCCAAAATCTTCTATCTTACTTATAGCAATGGAGTCGGCATCTGATGGAGGTTTCATAGTAGTTTGATTAAGTTAGCATTTCACTCATTATTCATTGCTGCATACAACCGCTTCATCAGCTGTATTTGCGCGATATGATAAGTATCGTGGGCCGCGGCTCCTTCCAATAATTGACGAAAATTCCACCCTTTCTTTTCAGAGAAACGTTCATTCAGCCGGCTTTCAGGAAATGCTTTGATCTCTTCGATCAGCTTTTCATGCTCTTGCTTGATCAGTGCCTTATCACGCTTCCAGGTTTCTTCGGTAGGTTCATCAACAACAGGCCAGTTAGCGGGAGACCTTCCAAAGCCTTTTTCTGTACGGGGATTCATGTAACGCCGCACCCGATATTTCCAGTAAGCGATATGCAAGGCCAGCTCCCAAATGCTGTGGCGGTCTTCTGCCGGTTTCCAGGCCGCCTGTTTGAAATTTACTCCGCGCAGCGATCCCATTAAAGTAGGTCCGCCATGCCACGGACTGAAGCCTGTGGGTGGATCAAGGATTTCCAGAACCCCGGTTAAGGGTGAATCTTTCATGGTAAATATTTATTAGATTAACAGGATTACAAAGTAAGTTAATTATAAAATTGAACTTTGAATAATTGAGAGAAATGGAATTAGATTTTTCGAACAAACATATCATAGTAACCGGCGGCACGGGCGCCCTTGGTTCTTCAGTAGTTCAGTTACTAACCAATTCAGGCGCGAAATGTAGTATTCCCTGTTTTAATAAATCAGAACTTGAAGGCTTTCAATTAAAGAATGATGAAAACATTTTCGTTCAAACAGGAATTGATTTAACGGATGAAGCAGCCACAGAAACATTCTTTAATCAAGCGGTAAAAAAGCAGGGTGAACTTTGGGCTTCGGTTCATACCGCCGGCGGTTTTGCGATGGGTTCTATTGAAAAAACAACCCTCGCGGATTTCAATAAACAGCATCAAATAAATTTGGTTACCTGCTACAACTCCTGCCGGACGGCGGTTGGATTGATGAGAAAATCCGGCGGCGGACGTATCATCAATATCGCTTCGCGTCCCGCTATTGAACAAAGGCAGGGCAAGGGAAGAATTGCTTACACGGTAGCCAAAGCCGGAGTTGCTGCTCTAACCCGCGCACTGGCGGAAGAAGTAGTCGGCGATGGAATTTTAGTAAATGCCATCGCTCCGTCCATCATTGATTCCGAACAAAATCGGAAGTCAATGCCCAAAGTCGATTTTGACAAATGGCCAAAACCGGAACAATATGCGTACCAAATTGCTTATCTAATATCACCGCAAAACGAAATCACAAATGGTGCCGTGATACCTGTTTATGGCAAAAGTTGATTTCTTCCTTAAAAGGTGACAGGCACTTCAGAAGTGCCTGACACCTTTTTGGACGCGACTTAACTAAAATCAATGTCGTTTATAGAAATAAGTTATTTTCATATTAATTAGTTTAATGTTAAACTATTATTGAAAATTAAGAACAAAATTTTATACCCTTAGCCTAATGGTACAATCAAAAAATCCCTTATTGACCGCTTATAAATTAGGAGACCTCGAACTGCCTAACCGAATGGTGATGGCTCCTTTAACGCGCAGCCGTGCGGGAGAAGGAAATGCTCCCACCGATTTGAACGCAGAATATTACAAACAGCGTGCATCAGCCGGACTCATTATTTCTGAAGGCACGCAGATTTCTCCCCAAGGCGTCGGCTATCCTGCAACACCGGGCATTTATTCAGAGAAACAGGTTGAAGGATGGAAAAAAGTAACCGATGCCGTTCATCAGGCGGGAGGACGAATTTTTGCGCAGTTGTGGCATGTAGGACGCGTTTCTCACCCGATGTATCACAATGGAGAAAAACCGGTAGCACCCTCAGCCGTAAAACCTGAAGGAGAAATTTTCACCGCTCAAGGCATGAAAGAATTCGTAACGCCGCGAGCACTTGAAACCGATGAAATCCTAAGCATTGTTGATGACTTTCGCAAAGCCGCGGCCAATGCTATGAAAGCCGGATTCGACGGCGTTGAAATTCATGGCGCCAACGGCTACCTGATTGAACAGTTCATAAAAGATGGTACCAACTTGCGTGATGATAAATATGGCGGAAGTGTAGAAAATCGTGCGCGTTTTGCGCTTGAAGTTACAAAAGCCGTAACGGATGAAATAGGAAGCACCAAAACGGGCATTCGTTTTTCACCAAGCGGCATCAACCAGGGTATTTCTGATTCTAATCCTAAACAATCTTATGGCTATCTAACCAAGCAGTTAAATGCCTTCGACCTGGCTTATATTCATTTGGTAGAAGC